>CAKZZK010000221.1 GCA_937885235.1 uncultured Treponema sp. | reverse complement strand
TTTCCCTACACGACGCTCTTCCGATCTTCTCCGTTCAGGTATGCCGGAAGCCGTGTCTCGCTGATGGAAACCGTATTCGGAATAATCTGCTCGCGGATGCGGCTTACGGGGACAAGGTTCCGCAATTTGATGCACTCAATTATGTAGCTGTCTTCTGTCGGCAGGACGTTGACGAGCGTGACCTGCTGCTTGTACCACTTGCTCCTGCTGAACCTGATGGCGCTCACCAGCTTGAAGACCACCGCGCAGCCGGAAATATCGTGGAAGGCATACCCCGAATCCTCGCATTTTGGATTGATGATGATGGAGGGGGAGGGATGCTGTTCCTGGGGATTGTGGTGGTCAACGATGATGACGTCAATGCCAAGCTCCCCCGCATGGGCAACCTCGGCATTGTTTGAAATGCCGCAGTCCACGGTGATGATGAGCGAGCCATAGTCCTTTGCAAAGTCGTCCACCGCCGCCATTGAAAGCCCGTAGGCATCGTCACCTGCCGGCAGCCTGAACTGCACATCTATGCCAAGCTCGCTCAGGCAGTCGTAGAGCACGGTGGTGGCGCTCACCCCGTCTACATCGCGGTCACCAAATATTAAAACTTTTTCTTTTTCTTCTTGGGCAGCGAGTATGCGGTCAACAGCATCCTCCATAGAGACAAAGGTAAACGGATTGTGCTGGAAGCGTAAATCGTCTTCCATATAATAGAGAAGATCTTTGCCGTCTACGATATTTCGCCTCAGCAGGATGCTCGCAGTGAGGGCGTCGATGCCGTATCTTTTCTGCAAAGATTCAAGCTGCGCCCTGTCAACCGCCTTTTTTTCCCACTTTGCTGCTAACATATTTCCCTGAGGATCAGCGTTTGTTCCGCGGGAGCTTCCTCTGTATATGTTATAGCCTTGAGGAGCTCTTCCGCTCCCAAAGCCAGCGTCTCGCTGTTTTTGCCGTATACATCCATGATTTTTTCGCCCTCTTTTACGTGGTCGCCTTGCCTGTGGGCAAAGATGATGCCGGAATCGGGGTCAACGCTGTCTGTGGTCTTGTTCCGCCCCACGCCCAGATTGACGCAGGCAATTCCCGTCTTGTAGGCATCTATGCTCAGATAGCCATCTGTTTTGGCGAGAATTTCGCAATGATATGGCGAGCGGCGCTTTCCCTGCTGGGCAAGCAGCTTGTCAGGATTGCCCCCCTGCTCTTTGACATTCTCCAAGAAGCGTTGCAGCGCCTTGCCGGAGGAAACCGCTTCACGGCACAGCCTTTCGCCTTCCTCAACGTCTTTTGCCCTTTTGCCGAACACCGCCATCCTGCTGCCGAGCGCGTAGGTGAGTTCCATAACATCGGCAGGACCGTGCCCCTGCAGGCATTCAAGCGTCTCTTCAACTTCAAGGAAGTTGCCCGTCTTGTAGCCGAGAGGCGTGTTCATATTTGTGAGGAGGGCAGTCGCTTCTTTGCCCAGTGCCTGAGCAGTTTTGACGAGGAATATGGCAAGGTTCTGGGCATCTGCCGGATCCTTCATGAAAGCGCCAAGCCCGCATTTTACATCAAAGACCAGCGCATCGCTGCCTTCCGCTACCTTCTTTGAAAGGATGCTGCTCGTGATGAGCGGAATGCTTTCCACGGTGCCCGAAACATCGCGCAGGGCATACATTTTGCGGTCTGCAGGAACAATCCGCTCCGTCTGGCCCATCATGGCATAGCCAGTCTTCGCGATGATGGCGGCAAACTGTTCGGGAGCAAGGTTCACATTGTAGCCTTCGATGGATTCCAGCTTGTCAAGCGTACCGCCCGTGTGACCTAAACCCCGTCCGCTCATCATGGGCACAGAAACGCCAAGCGTGGCAACAATCGGCGCGAGTATGAGGCTTATCTTGTCTCCCACGCCGCCAGTGGAGTGCTTGTCCACGTAGGGACCGCCTGAAAACTGTATGACATCCCCCGAATGAAGCATAGCGTTTGTGAGGTAGCTTGTCTCTTCAAAAGTCATGCCGTTGAAAAATACCGCCATCATGAACGCAGCCATCTGGTAGTCGCTTATTGAACCGTCTACATAGCCGTTGACTAAGAATTTTATTTCTTCTTCCGAAAGTGCAGTGCCTTTTAAAAGTCCGGAACCCCGTTTTTTTACAATAATGTCAATAACTCTCATGATTATACTCCTTCCTAAAGTTATGCCGCTATTATATAGCATAATGTTTTGTTTGGCTATAGAGCTGCCTCTATAATATGCCCATTCCTGTTTCAATAGTTTTCAGCTTGCTGCCGACAGCTTCTTCAATGAGGTAGAACGTGAGCGATTTAAGCTCGAATACAGCGGCGGCACTTATGGTCATTGCCCTGACTTTGCCGGGTGGCAGCTGCTCTATGGCTTTCAGATAGGCAAGGCTTTCCGTGCTGAGGGAAAAATGCAGCAGGTTTTCTTCTATAAAACAGTCCCTGCACAGAAGCCCGCTTGATATGGGGCTGTATACCGCGGGGGCGGTGCCGAGCGGAATGCCGCAGAGCGAGCAGGCATCTACCGCAGGGCGTACCCCTAAAAGCCCCAAGTACCGCCAGAGAAAGCGGACAGTACCGAGCCTCGCCTCTTTTTCATCGCTTTTGTCTATGCCGTCAATGAATGCTTTGAACAGCACGTAGGATTGCTTTTCCTCTCCTGCGCATTTCGTTTTAAGCAGAATTTCACTTGCGAGATTTGCCGCCCACAGCTTGTAGAGGTTTGTCCGCAGCGTGGGGTGCTCGTCCTGTATGTCAAAATCCTTTATCTTCTTTGTTTTTTTCACTTCGTCGGCATAGAACCAGACCGTGCCGCTTGTGAATGCCTGTACCATAGAGCGCAGCTTGTTCTTTGCCCCTCCGTACAGCGTGGCATAGAAAAGTCCCATGTCAGCGGATAACATGCGGATGCTTCGGTTTTGTTCCCCCTGCTCCGTCACAGAGAGAATGACTACCTGCGTATTTTTGTTTCGTTCTGCCATGGGACTTATTCTACCTTAAAACGATGCCTTCGGATAGTGGCGGCTTAAAGCTCATGCAGCACCACGGTGCGGGCGGTAGCGTGGGCACGCCTTGTCTTGATAACGGCGAAGTTAATTGTCTCCCCATTAGATTTGAAAGAACCAGACTTGCTAGCATAACCGTAGTAGTCTTTAGGCTCAGCGTTTAAGTTGGGGACTACCTTCTTTATTTCAGTATACTCCTTATCATTAATCGCAAAGACATACTGGAACGCATAAGTGTCCTTTGGATGAAAGTAGTCATAATATGAGGATGTCCAGTATATGCTGCTCACCCTGCCCTGATCCGAAATAGCATCAAAAAGCGGTTCCGAGGAGCCTATGAGAGTATAACTCTTCTGTACTGTCATATACTCACGGATGAGGTAATACATTTCTTCTGCAGTAGGAATGAACCAGCCGTCCGCAAGCGTTCCTGAAAGCTGATTGCTTTCTCCGTAATGCTTAGCGTAGTAGAATGCATTATTTTGTGCGCTTACATTTCCACCTGCTTTGACAATTTCGTCATAGTTGTCTACACCGTCAATGTCTCTCTGGAATGTAGGCTCGGTCTTTCCTGAAATATACACTGTAGACTCTATGGCAGGTACTTTGATGTTATCCTGCATCCAATACATATCATTAGAACTTTCTTTCAACCCAAGGGCAAGCATTTTCCTTGTTCCATTGGCAAGCCGACAGATTATTCCCGCAGCTTTAATGTCATTCTTGTATTTTAGAAAGCAGTCTGTAGTGATAATGGCACCATTATTCGTTACGATGTCGCCGATCTTGCATTCTTTCCATTGCGCGCTGAGCTGCATGTCGCTGTTGGCAACAAAGCCTGGGGCTATAGTCGTTTTTTTACGGTTGATAGTGGTGCACCATCCATTGAATGCCATTTCCTCTGCCGTAAGAATAGGCACTCTGTCCGCTGTCAATGCCCGAGATCCAGAAAATGTGTAGTCTCCTGGAGCTTTGCCGATGTCTGTTGCATACTGTAGCGTATGAGATGCTTTTCCCGTGCTGTCTGAGTCGGACTGTCGCAAATCTTGTGCACGTGCCTTCTGCGTTTCTTCTTCCGATTCGTCCGATGTGACATCTGCACAGCCTGCGAATAATGAAATCGCTGCTACTGCAACGAAAACTTTTGCCATTGAGGCTCCAAACACTTGTTTTTTCATAGAAAAACTCCTTTTTCTTTGTTCTCTCCCCTTACACATATATGATTAGGAGAGCCATGTCATTTCTGACACATAACTGGAAAAAAAAGTGTTAAAAATTGAAAAATTTTTTCTCACAAAAAGGCAGACTGTGCTAGGACACAGTCTGCCTCTCTTTTTAATCATTTCTTTTACTCCCCCTTTCGACTTTCTTTGCTTTCCCCTCTTCACAAGCATATAGGTCTCAGGGCTCATCAGGATGGAGTCAGGGGCGGGCTGCCGCCATAGGTGGTAGTTCCTGGCTATACGCTCTTTCAAAAAATACAATAAGACATTCGGACTCACTTATGCGACATCCGCTCCCATCAAAATTCCCGCTTTAATTATAAAGTAAGATTTTTGGCTTGTTAACGCAACTTTCCCACTTTCCCTTCTGTCGAATAATATGATATACTTAAGAAGGAGTTTGTAGATTGAATTACCTTGCTGATTACATTGACTACCATGAGGGTGAAAGCTACGAGGAGCTGAAAGCCAAGCTCAGCATAAGAGTTCCTGAAAATTTTAATTTTAGCTACGATATTGTAGACCGCTACGCCCGCGAGGCACCTGACAAGCTCGCGCTCATCTGGTGCAATGACGAGGAAGAAGAGCATCGCTATACATTCAGACAGATGTCAGAAATATCTCAGCGCGCGGCGGTATTCCTGCATCGGCACGGCATCCGCAAAGGTGATGTGGTCATGCTCATGCTGCGCCGCCGCTATGAATTCTGGTGGCTGGTCCTTGCCTTGCACCGCATCGGGGCAATAGCGGTTCCCGCGACCACGCAGCTTCTGGCAGAAGACATTGAATACCGCACGAATGCCGCAGGCGTAAAGATGATAATCTCCTTTGACGACAAGCATGTTCTTGAAGAAATTGAGGCTGCCCTGCCAAAGTCGCCGAGCGTTAAGACTGTGGTCAGCGTGTCCGGTGCACGGGCGGGCTGGACGGACTTTCATGCAGAGCTTGCGGACTGTCCGGCAGACTTTCCCCGTCCGCAGGGGGCAGATGCAACCCGCAACGAAGACCCCATGCTCATGTACTTTACTAGCGGCACATCGGGCTATCCCAAGATGGTCATGCACGATTTTACCTATCCGCTCGGCCATATAGTAACGGCAAAGTTCTGGCAGAACGTGCAGGACGACAAGCTGCATATCAGCGTGGCTGAAACCGGCTGGGGCAAGGCTGTGTGGGGTAAGCTTTACGGGCAGTGGATTGCGGGCGCGACGGTATTCGTCTACGATATGCTCGCCTTTACGCCTGACCTCTTTTTCCGCAGGCTTTCGCAGTACAAGGTTGCCACGCTCTGCGCTCCTGCTACGGCATGGCGCTTCCTCATCAGGCAGGATTTAAGCAAGTACGACCTGTCCAACCTGAGCTACTGCGTCACCGCGGGAGAGGCAATCAACCCCGAGGTGTCGAACAAGTTCTATGAAAAGACGGGCATAAAGCTTTTTGAAGCTTATGGACAGACAGAGACGAGCTGTCTCATCGGCAACTTTGTCGGCATGGAGCCTCGCGCAGGCTCTATGGGCAAGCCCGCTCCCTGCTACGATGTGGAAATAGTGGACGAGGACGGCAAAAAGTGCAAGCCTCACGAAACAGGCAACATCGTCGTGCGTCTGAACGGCAAGAAAGTTGTGGGGCTGTTCTGCGGCTACTATAAAAACGAAGAGCAGACAAAACAGGCGCTCGGCGGCAGCCTCTACTATACGGGAGACACCGCCTACTACGACGAAGACGGCTACATCTGGTTCGTGGGACGCAACGATGACATCATCAAGAGTACGGGATTCAGGATAAGCCCCTTTGAGGTGGAAAGCGTCCTGCAAGAGCATCCCGCCGTGCTGGAATGCGCGGTGACGGGAATGCCCGACCCCAAGCGCGGCCAGATTGTAAAAGCGACAATAGTCCTCACCAAGGACTATGCTCCAAGCAAGGAACTGGAACTTGAAATCAAGACTTTCGCCAAGGAAAACCTTGCCGTCTACAAGATTCCCCGCGTCATCGAATTCGTAGACGCACTGCCAAAGACCATCAGCGGAAAGATCCGCCGCGTGGAAATACGCAGGCAGGACGGGGCAAAATAGCAAAGAGGAAGTATTAAAAAAATGGTAGTGAAGATTACATTATTGCTGGTATTTTTCGCCGTGTTCGTGTGCGTGGGCATCATCTGCCGACGCCAGAGCGCGGATGTCAACGGCTTTGTGCTCGGCGGGCGCTCGGTAGGTCCGTGGCTTACGGCGTTTGCCTATGGCACGTCCTACTTTTCCGCCGTCATCTTCGTGGGCTACGCGGGGCAGTTTGGCTGGAGCTTTGGCGTGGCGTCCACCTGGATAGGTCTGGGCAATGCATTCATCGGCTCCCTGCTCCCTTGGGCAATCTTGGGTAGGCGCACGAGGATTATGACGCAGCACCTGTCTTCCCGCACCATGCCTGAATTTTTTGGCCAGCGTTACGCATCTCCTGCGCTCAAAGTGGCGGCTTCGGCAATAACCTTCCTCTTCCTTATTCCCTACACGGCATCGCTCTTTAACGGGCTTTCGCGGCTTTTCCGCATGGCTTTCAACGTGGACTACTCGGTCTGCGTTGTGGTGATGGCAGTGCTCACCGCCATCTACGTCATCGTGGGCGGCTACATGGCAACGGCGGTGAATGACTTCATCCAAGGTATCATCATGCTTGTGGGCATTGTGGCTGTCATTGGCGCGGTGCTTGCAAAGCACGGGGGCTTTATGGCATCGCTGGTCGCCATGTCTTCTATTGACTGCGGAGAACTGCGGGGCGGCTATGTGTCTTTCTTTGGTCCCCAGCCGCTTTACCTGCTTGTAGTGGTGCTGCTCACCTCGCTCGGCACCTGGGGGTTGCCCCAGATGGTGGGCAAGTTTTACGCCATCAAGAACGAGGAGTCAATCAAAATAGGCACGATGATTTCCACTTTCTTTGCCGTGGTGGTGGCAGGCGGCTGTTACTTCCTTGGCGGCTTTGGCCGTTTGTTCTCCACACCCCAGCTTGTTGCTGCAGAGGGCTTTGATTCTGTGGTACCCACCATGCTTTCAGGGCTTTCTGACCTGCTGATTGCGGTAGTGCTCATACTGGTGCTCTCTGCGTCTATGTCAACGCTTTCCTCTCTCGTGCTTACCTCTAGTTCCACGCTCACGCTGGATTTTATCGGCGCCTTGAGGAAGAAGAAGATGGACGAAAAAACAAATATGCTTGTTCTGCGGGTATTTGTGGCTATGTTTATCGTGATTTCCGCGCTCATCGCAATCGTGCAGGCAAAAAGCCGTGTTACCTTCATCGCCCAGTTGATGGGTATCTCTTGGGGCGCGCTCTCTGGTGCTTTCCTTGCGCCATTCCTCTATGGTCTATACTGGAAGAAGGTGAGCCGCGCCGCTGTAGCCGCAGGCTTTGTCTTTGGTACGGGCATGATGGTGTTCCAGCTCTGCGTGTCGCTTAAGTGGATTGCGGTTTCGGGACCAGTGATCGGCTTGGTGTTCAAGAATTCCCTCTATTCGGGCGTTGCCACTATGCTCTGCTCGCTCGTGCTCATTCCGCTCGTAAGTGTGATGACGCAGGGAACGACTCCGCAGGGCGTGGATGCCATGTTCTCCTGCTATAGCCGCACCGTGCGCGTCCCCGCACGCGATGTGCTCACGGAGGATTTTGATCCGTCGAAATTTCCGTGCTAAATTTTTCAATGAGGCGCTTGATACGCGGTGAACGCAAGATGGCGCCATTAATTATAGTTATGGAATAAATTCCTAATATAGCCGCGTCAGCGCCCCCCCCTGTCAAGAACCGATGC
>CAKZZK010000220.1 GCA_937885235.1 uncultured Treponema sp. | reverse complement strand
AAAGTCCGGGCAGCACAGGGCATCCCACTTCCTAATGTAGAAGCAGTCCGCGAGGGTTGAGTAATGCAGAAGAAAACAACCGCCCCACTCCAGTGGGGTAAGGGTGAGAAGGTAGGGTAAGAGCCTACCAGCAGTGTGGTGACACATTGGCTGTGCATCTTAGGAGCTGCAAGTTCATGTAAACTGCCGTTTGAGGGTAGCCCGCCCGAGGTAGAGGGTAGAACGCTTGAGGCACGTGGCGACACATGTCGTAGATAAATGACGAACAGCAGATCAGAGTCATCGACCTGCTACAGAACCCGGCTTATAGTCCTGCTTGGCAGTTGTTGGGAAAACGAAAAATATAGGGCAAAATCAGGTGGCAGTTGCGATTGCTGCCTGTTTTTTTATCCTCATGTGGATAATCCGCCGCATAATTCTGCAGGAGGTCTTATGAGCAGCTCCGTGGCAGATTTCCTTGCACATTTTGAGATTGAAAGGCCAAAAGCCCTTTATGCATTTCTCGTCCTCTTTGTGCTGCTGGTGGTCCGCCTTGTCCGTTATGCCCGTCTTGCCCATTTCCTTGTGCGGAACGGCGGCATTCGGGTAAAACTTTCCTTTGCCGTGAGAACTCTTTGTTTCTACATCTCACTTTCCCTGTTTATCCTTGCCTACGCGGGAATTTCCTGGGGAACTATGTCCGTGCCCGTGCAGAAAAGCGGTCATGCCGTTTCCTTTGTCTTTGACATCTCCTACAGTATGCTTGCCCATGATGGCAGGGACGGAAAATCCCGTCTGGAAAGCGCTGCCCTGTACGCGGAGGAGCTCCTTTCGCAGATGGAGCATACCAGTGTTTCTGTGGTGCTGGTCAAAGGAGACGGAACCGTTGCCATCCCGCTTACCGAGGACAAAGAAGCCATCCTTGCCCTCTTGCCAAACCTGTCTCCCGCGCTTATGACCTCGCAGGGGTCTGAGCTGGGCAAGGGTATTGAGGCTGCCATTAGCTCTTTTCCCGTGCAGTCTTCTCAGGCGCCTTATATCTGGCTCTTTACTGATGGCGAGGAAACCTTCGCTAACGGAACGGATCTTTCCCTGCTTGCTGCGCTGAACGATGCGGTAAAATACGGCATTCCCGTCGCAATCATAGGCTTTGGGCGGGAAGACGAAAGCAGCGTCATAGCGGGGGACGGGCACACGGAGGTGAAGACAGCGCTCCGCTCGGATAAAATACGCGAGATTATAGAAGCAATTCAGCTCAAAAGTCCCCAGAAAAAGGACGGACAGCTTATTCCTGCTGTTTCCTTTGTACGGGCTGCTGAGCGAAGTTCTGCATACACGCTGTTCAGCAATCTCTGGGCGGAAAAAGCTGTGTCCCATTCTTCGCCGGAGCTGGAAGATGCTACCGTTGCGTATGAAGTGCAGCGCATACGGAGGTACAATTTGTTTATAGAGCTTGGTATAATCTGCCTTGTTCTGGCATTTATCAGCGGAGAGCTTGTTTTCCTGGACAAGCTTAAAAAGCAGGGGCTTGGTTTGATGGCGCTTATATGCGTAAGCCTTTTTTCCGGCTGCTCCAACGATGCATTTTCCAACGGCAGGAAAATTTTGGAAGGACGCCTTGAATGGAACAGAAAAAACTATCAGCAGGCTACTGCGGATTTTCTGGATGCCTTGGAGCATGCCGAGGGAAGGGGAGATACATTTGTTTCCCAGTATGCCCTGTACGGGCTTGCCGTCACTTATCTGATGCAGAACGAAAATGATGCGACTCTGGAGCGTTTCAACCAGCTTGCCCCCGATGCGCCCGCGCAGCTGCGTTTTGCGGTGCTGTATAACACTGGCATCCTTGCGCATCGCAGGGGAGATTACGAGGAAGCGGTACAGTTTTTTAAACAGGCTCTGGCTGTGGATGGGTCAAGCATTGAAGCTAAGATAAATCTGGAGCTGTCTCTGGCTGAGGTAAGCATTCCGCAAAACTCTCAGGGGCAGTCGCTGAATGCTGTTTCGGAAAACAATGATACCCGCGCGCTGGAGAACGAGGTCTATTCTATTATGCGGAAAAAGGAGCAGGATAAATGGAAAAACCAAGAGCAGGAAAGCAAAGAAAGTGGCTCATTGGACTACTGATGCTCATAGCGGTGTCGGCTTTAGCTGATGCCCAGTCTGTTTACTCTCGCTTGCGTTCTCTGAGTTTTCATAAGGTGGAAGAGTATTTCTTTACCGCTGCGCCCTGTACCTTTGCGGTGAACATTGAGGGAATTCCTCCCAGCGATGTGACGCTGTATATGAATGCTATTCCTGACAATGTTGAACTGCTGTCCATACGCAAGGAAACTTACATCCCTCCGGCAGAAAGCAGCATGGGCTATGGTACGCATGTCGTTATCGTTGTTCGCTTTTCCAAGTCTGGAGCCTACAGGCTTTTTGCCGCTGACCTGCAGGTGAAGGAGGGCTACTTCAAAGTGCCCTTTGAAGTAGTGCATGTTTATGAGAATACGCAGGTGCTCAAGCCGGAACTGTCCGTGCGCTTTGACAGCCCCTCGTTTCCAAAGCAAAGGGAAATGAGACTCAGTGCGGGAGAACATGTTTTGTATACCGTCTACATCAAATATGCCGCTGATGTGCAGGATTTAGCATGGAATATACCTGAGAACTCGCTTTTCAAAGAGCTGCGCCGCTATCCTGTGCTCGATGCAGATGCGCCAAAAATGAATTTCTCTCTCGATGAGGTACCTGTCGCCAGCTTTGACTGGCAGCCGCTTTTTACCGGAACGCATAGACTGCCGCCGGTAGAGATTGTCGCCACAGCTTACAATGGTTCCCGTTCAATAGTGGATTTTCCTTCATACACGCTGACTGTGCTGCAGGCTGCCGAAGTGGAAGAAGAGAGCGAGGAGAAGATTTCTGCCTTTCCCGAAGCCTTTGCTGCCCCCGACAAGCAGCAACCTCTGTCTAATTCCGTAGAGATCTCTGATGAAGACATACAGCGGCTCTTGGAGCTGCATAAAAAAGAGAGACTTTCCCTTCCCTTCCTGTCCCGCGCTACGGTGATGCGGCAGGAGGCTGAACTGGGACTGGGGCTTCCCGCCGGAAGGGCGGAGCCGAGCGTGCCGCTTTTTGTCATCTTGGTGGTGCTCGTCTGCATTACGGGGCTTTTGTCGGTATTTCTCTTTGTAATACACCGTTTTCCCTTGGCTTTGCTCTGCGTTATTGCCCTCGTCCTCCTCGGCATGGGGGCGATAATCAATGGCCACAATGTGCGCACGGACTACGCGCTCTTTACCGGAGGCGAGGTGCTGCCTATACCCGAGAAAGACCTGTCACGGGGCTTCTCCTTGCAGAGGGGCAGCGTAGTGCGCATTGTCAAGCAGACTGACAGCTGGCTGTATATCGTGTTCAACGACACCTATGGCTGGGTTTTAAAGGAAAATATCATCTTAATCAGATAAAAAGAAACGAGGTTTATTATGGATTTTGGTGCTATCTTGGATCAATGGGATAATTCACAGCGCAAGGCATCGCGGCCCGTAAAAGGACCGCAGAAGTCACATAAAAAGGCGAACGCGCCAACCCCCGAAGAAAAGGAAGCAGCACGTCAGGGCTATTCGTATGAAAAGCAGATGGAGGAGGACAATCGCCGCCATGCAAATCCTATGGAGGTCTGGCTTAACCGCTATGGCACGGTTGACAAGGACAAAATCGCCGATGAGGCGCGGGAAGACGCCCGGCTGCACAACCGCGAGTACCTTAAGGGGCTGCGTCCCGAGGCGGTGCTGGACCTGCATGGGCTGACGCGGGACGAGGCCTGGTCGCGCCTGGAAGCGTTTGTCGGCGACTGCAGCCGCCGGGGGCTGCGCAAAATCATGATTATTCACGGCAAGGGGAATCACAGTCACGGATCAGACCCCGTGCTCGGGCCGATGGTCAGGCTGTTCATCGAGCAGGATTCCCGGCTGGGACTGTCCGGGCATCCCGACCGTAACAACGGCGGCTCGGGCGCCACGTGGGTGCTGTTCAAGTAAGGGCGGCGGTGCATAAAACC
>CAKZZK010000219.1 GCA_937885235.1 uncultured Treponema sp. | reverse complement strand
ACTATGCCGAATACCTCGAAAACCGTTTTACCATAGATGAAAGCCGCCTTAAAAACGAAATACAGGACGAGACGATAAGCAACGAGGTGCAGCAGCTCTTCGGCGACCGCAAGCTGGAGCCATTGAAGGGCTACAACAACGAAATCAACAACCTGCTCAAGCAGAGCACGCCGTGCTCTTTCTTCTGGGTTCTGCCCATGCAGGTGCTCAAAAACTTCATCCTCACCTTCTTCCAGAGCAAGGTGCGCCCCCTCATGAACGACATCGTGATAGAGGGCTTTTTCAACGTTCCCGACTACAAGACGGAGTTTTCCGCCCAGCTCTATGCCGTCAACGACGTGCTCAGCCACATTGAGGCATTTGAAAAGCAGTTTGACCAGGGAGGCACCTTTGACGAAAACCTCGTCACAAGCCTCATTCAGGACAGCCACAAGGACGACAGCTTCCTCGGCAGGCTGAAAACCCTCGTTGACAAGATTGAAAAAGAAGCAAAAACCGTCCTCCAGATAGAGGCAAACCACATCTTCCTCTTCGCTGAAAAAGTGAACGAGGTTGCCGTGGAGGCAAAAAAGCCCACCTCCGACATTGTGACGAACCTGAAAGTGCTCACCATGTCCTCGCGCAACCGCGACAATTTTGAATTCCTCGATAAAACCTGCGACAGGTGGAATATTTTTCTTGATATAATGAAAGAATATGTTATACTAACTAAGAATGAGAAGAGGAAATGATACCCGAACTTGATGATGCGGACGACCACGCCGTACCCGCGGCGGAAAAAGAGATATATGATCTCAAGCAGATGCTCCTGCTGTTCAGGTCGCTCTGCTCTACGCTTGAACTTCCCAAACTCATAGAGACCATACTCTACTCGGTGATGGCACAGATGCGTGTCTTCGGAGCAGGTATCTTCATCATCACGCCAATCGAGGGCAACTTTTACACGCTCGGCGACAACTACACCAATCTGGAAATTGACCCGCTCACCAATTACGCCATTCCGAAAGCGTCGGGGCTCATCGACAAGCTCAAGGAAGGCGAGAGGGTCTACACTCCCGCAGAGCTGGAAGCGCTCTTTCCCGATTCCCCTGATTATGCCATACTGTCATCCCTGCACCCGAGCATCATTGTGCCGCTTATCCTCAAAAAGAGGCTCAACGGCATCCTCGTGCTCGGCGAGCGCATAAACCCCGAGGGCGATGCCGCAGAATACACCACCTACGAAAAGAAGGAGCTTCTGGTCATCACCTCCCTCGCCGCCATAGCCGTAAACAATGCGTCCCTCGTGGAGATTTCCTCCACCGATATGACGACGCACCTCAAATTCAAGTATTACTTCTTCAACATCCTTTCCGACCAGCTGGACGAGGCGATGGGTTCCGGCTCTCCCCTGAGCGTCATCATGTTTGACATCGATTTCTTCAAGCGGGTGAACGACACCTACGGCCACGCCTGCGGAGACTACGTGCTTGAATGCGTGGCGGCAATCATCAAGAAGAGCATTCGCGCAAAGGATATGGCGGCACGCTACGGCGGCGAGGAATTCACCATCATGCTGGTAAACACGGGCAAGCGCGATGCCATGCAGGTGGGCGAACGGATCCGGCAGAACGTTGAGTCACACGACTTTGTATTCCAGAACCAGCACCTGCACGTCACCATCTCAGGCGGCGTAACGACTTTCTCTGTGGAGACAAACCCCGCAAGCTCTGCGAATGCACTCGTAGACCAGGCGGACAAGGCGCTGTATATTTCCAAGCGGAACGGACGCAACAGGCTCACCTTTGCGGACGGGGACTTCCTTGCCGCCACAAAACACGATTTTTCGGAACAGATTCGATGAGCCCGCTGAGAAAGCCATTTTCCTACACCTATATCAATGCCGCGCTCATCATCGTTGCACTGAACGTTGCCGTGTACCTGCTGATGGGTATGAGCGGTCTGCCCACCGGCTATGTGGGGCTCAGCGTCATAGGTATGCTGCGCGGGCACTTCTGGTGGCAGCCGCTCACCTATATGTTCGTGCACGGCGGATTTTCACACATCTTCTTCAATATGTTCGGACTGCTCGTCTTCGGCATCCCCGTCGAGCGGAAGCTTGGCTCAAAGGAGTTCCTGCTCCTCTACCTGCTCTGCGGCGTGCTGGACGGGCTTGTCTCGCTTGCCGTGTACTGGCTCAGCGGTATGTATTACGTGGTCCTCATCGGGGCGAGCGGCGCCCTCTATTCAATTCTGCTTGTTTTTGCCGTAATTTATCCGAGAAGTATAATAAGCGTGTTCGGCATCATCCCCGTTCCAGCCCCGCTGTTTGTGCTTGCATACACGCTCATAGAGCTGGGGAACCAGTTCTTCGGCAGCAGCAACGTGGCGCACCTGACCCATCTGGCGGGCTTTGTGCTGGCATGGCTGTATCTGGTGATCCGTCTGGATCTTCACCCCATCAAGATATGGAAAGACGCATGGCGACGGTAAAACGCTTTTTTTTCTTCCTTATAATAGCTGCCTGCATGGCAGTCACGGACGCACAGCAGCCCTCCCAGTCGGAACAGCTGCGCGTGCAGATCTGGTCTGAGCTGGATGCTTTTCCCGGCTCCTTTGATGACGACGCCCCCCCTGATTCCACCGCGCAGGCGGCAGAGAATTCTTCCGCTCCTGCCCCCTTCCGCTACGCCATTGCGCGGGCAAAGGAGATTGCCCCCTTCTTCATGGGCGGCATGATTTCGGGCTGGACCTTTGACTACGTGCCCTCAGACAAGACAAGGCGGGTGGAAGAGTTCTTCGAGTTTGAAGAGCAACAGCCCTTTGATGCCGCGCTCAATCCCGTAAGCTACAAGCGTCCCCTCACGGAAGACGGCAAGCTCCTGTGCTGGGCTTACTGCGACCGCACTTCCGCGCAGCAGCTCGCCTACCGCCGCTGGGCATCCATCACGCACCCCCGCGTGCAGGGCAAGGGAGCCGCCCCCGTGGAGGACGGCTTTCTCGGAATCAAGGAAGCCTGCGCAGGAGCCATCAAAAACGCCGTGCGGGAATACTGGCGCATTTATTTGAAAAATAAACCGAAAGAAATTTGCGGAACCGTGTTACTTATTGGAGTTCCGCGTGTTTATATTAGTGAAGGTCAGTATATAGCAGACCTTGAATTTTTTTTAGAAACTGATACAATAGTCAAGTATAGCTATTACTAGTTACACTTGAAGGAGGACCAGTATGAAAAAGCTTATTGCATTGTTAGCCGCAGTTGTGGTATCTGCCGCCGCCGTCGTATGCGCGCAGACCGCTGCCGATGCAACCATCGAAAATACGAACAGCTATGCTGATCGTACCACCAAGACCATTACGATTGAGGACAAGTATGCAGACCTGCATCCGTCCGCCTCAAACGTAAAGATCACTCTGGAGTACACCCCTCTGACGGGTGAAGTCCGCTTGTACTACGAGTGTCTGGCTGCCAGCTATGATCAGGGTGAAGCTATGAACACCGCCATGGGTGTGTTTCAGGATTTTGCCCTTGAGAACGGCTACAAGCACTATTACTACCGTGCAAAGGACAAGACCCGCTACTACAGGACGAACAACAGGGTGAGGATGGCAACCTACAGCTCTTTCGTCTACTTCACAAAGTAAGCGCGGACTGTTCCAAAGTTTTTGCCGGCTAAGCCATAAGGGTATGTTGATTAAATCCACAGGATTTGATAACATACCCTTAACTGTTTGTAGGACTGGTATACAAAATTGACAGATATTAAAGCTTTTATCAAAAACCTGCACCCGCTTGAAACAAAGGTGCTCTTAAAGTATAACCCGAAAGATGTATTGACTTCTGCCCGTCTGGAGAAGGAACTTGGCTACAAAGAAGGCCACGCAAATCAGGCGTTCAGCTGGCTGAGCGGCAAAAAGCTGCTTTCCGAGCTGTCCCGCACGCCGCAGACCTGTTTCGAGCTCACCGATTTCGGCAGACTCGTCGCAAAGAACGGTACTGCGGAAGAACGCATCATAAGCTACTTAAAAGATGCCGGCGCAAAGCTTCTGCCGGAGATTGCCGCCGCCCTCGGCCTTGAAAACAAGGACGTTGGCTCCGCTTTCGGCGCACTGAGCAAGGAAGGCGTCCTGCGCATGAACGGGGAAAAGAAGGCCGAATACACAGGCGCTCCCGTTCCCGCCCGCCTTGCCGTGACGAAAAGCCTTGTTGAAAAGGCGCTTGCCGCAGAAAACAATCAGCTTGACTCTTCCTCGCTGAGCAAGGACGAGCTGGCGGTTATGGCAGGCCTCACCAAGAAGCGCGGCGTAAGCGAAACACCGTTCCGCACGATTGAGCGGGAGACTGTTTCCTACAAGCTCACCGACGCATTCTCTCAGGTGGTGGATGCCCTCAAAAAGGCGGGCATCACGGGCAACGAAATAGGCGAGCTAAGCCCCGCAATGCTCTCTTCCGGCGACTGGAAGAAGGGAGTGTTCCGCTCCTACAATATTGCCGTTCCCCCTGCCCGCATCATTCCGGGAAGGACAAATCCCTACGTGCAGTTCCTTGAGTCCGTCAAGGACAAGCTCTGCTCGCTCGGCTTTGAAGAGTTTGACGGTCCCCTCGTGGAAACGGAGTTCTGGAACGGAGACGCGCTCTTTATGCCCCAGTTCCATGCAGCCCGCGACATACACGATGTGTACCGGCTGAAGACCCCTACCCACGCCAAGTTCATAGAGGAACCATATCTTTCCAATATCCGCGCAGCCCACGAAAACGGGGGCAACACGGGAAGCCGCGGCTGGAACTACCGCTTTGACACCGAATTCACCCGCCGCCTTATCCTGCGGAGCCAGGGCACCGTGCTTTCCGCCCACCAGCTCCACAAAGCCAAGGTGCCGGGGAAGTATTTCGGCATCGTACGCTGCTTCCGCTACGACAAGGTTGACGCCACCCACCTGAGCGACTTCTATCAGACAGAGGGCATTGTGCTCGGCAAGGACGTAAACCTGCGCACCCTGCTCGGCTTCCTCCGTATGTTCGCGGTGGAGTTTGCCGGTGCCACAGACGTCAAGTATGTGCCGGGCTACTTCCCCTTCACGGAACCTTCCATAGAAGTGCACATCAAGCACCCCAAGCTGGGCTGGTTCGAGCTGGGAGGCTCAGGCATTTTCCGCCCCGAGCTGACGCGGGCAATGGGCGTAGATGTTCCCGTGCTCGCATGGGGCATAGGCATTGACCGCATGGCGCTCATGGCGCTCGGCTTAAGTGACCTGAGGGAGCTTTTCTGCGAGGACATTGAAAAAGTCCGCCTGCGGAAGGCAAAATTCTAGCTCTAAAAAACGATGGCGATGAATACACTGTGGTATAACGCTCCCGCCCCTGACTGGAACAGCGCACTGCCCGTTGGCAACGGGCGGCTCGGCGCCATGGTGTACGGGCAGACGGGACATGAAATCATACAGCTGAACGAGGAATCCATCTGGTCCTCCCCCTACACGGACAGGAACAACCGCAACTGCGCGGAGCAGCTCAAAGAACTGCGCTCGCTTCTGGCGGAGGGGCGGGTTCAGGACGCTGAGGAACTCGCATTCGAGTCTATGACAGGCAGTCCCTCGCAGCAGGCGGCATACCAGACCGCAGGAGAGCTGCACATCGACTTCTGCACTGCAGAAAAGCGGGGCGTACAGGGTCCCCTGCCTGAGCGCACGGATGTCTTTGAGAACCTCTCCCTTTACCGCCGCGAGCTGGACGTGGAGACAGCCATTGCGAGCACCTCCTTCCAGTCAGAAAGCTCCATCCCCAGCACCGCCATCTTTTCCAAAAACACGACGGGCAGCAGCGTCACCTACACGAGGGAGGTCTTTGCCTCCGCTCCTGCCGACGTGCTCGTCATACACATCGTTGCCTCCATTCCCAAAAGCATTTCCTTCCGCGCCTACTTTGAGCGGGGCATCTTCACGTCCCGCCAGTACGCGCTCACCGAGGACACCATCGTCATGGAGGACACGCACGGCATTCCCTTCAGCGCCATGGCGACAGCGGTGCTTTCAGGCGGCAAGGTCTCTGTGTGTGGCGGAAGGCTGATTGTCGAGGGAGCAGACGAGGTGACGCTCTACGTGGATATAGAGAGCGCGTTCCGCAACGGGCACTATTTTCACAGCGGCGGGCGTACCCAGAACCGCGCACGGCTTGCCTCCTGGTGCACGGACAGGGCGCTGCAGAAGCTCTGCTTTGCGTTCAGCCGCCCCTACAGCGACCTGCGCGCAGCCCACATCGCCGAATACACTGCCCGCTACCGCCAGATTTCGCTCTCACTCGCTGGAGAAAAGCAAGAAGCCGGCGCTGTCTCTGCCGATGACATTCCCACCGATGAGCTGCTTAAAAACCACACGGACAGCCCTGCCCTTGCGGAACTGTACTGGAACTACTGCCGCTACCTCCTGCTTTCCTGCAGCCGCGCTCCCGGCACCCTGCCTGCCACCTTGCAGGGATTGTGGAACAAAGACATCGACCCGCCGTGGGGCAGCAGGTATACCATAAACATCAACACGCAGATGAACTACTGGCCCGCAGCCATGTGCGCCATGGCAGACACAGAACTGCCGCTTTTCCGTCTGCTCTCCCGTGTCTACAAGCGCGGCAGGAAAACCGCCCGACTCATGTACGGCTGTGACGGCTATGTCGCCCACCACAACACAGACATCTGGGGCGATACCGCCCCGCAGGACAGCTGGCTCCCCGGCTCCTACTGGCTGCTCGGCGCGGCGTGGCTCGCTATTCACGTCCGCGAGCACTACGAATACACGCAGGACAAGAAGTTCCTGCGCAAGCATTACTACCTGCTCAAGGAAGCGTGCGAATTCTTCATCTCCTTCCTTGTGCCGTCCACCGACGGGAAGCATCTCGTGCTTTCGCCCACGGTATCGCCAGAAAACAGCTACCGCCTGCCGTCCGGCGAAATCGGCTCCCTCTCCATGGGGGCAGACATGGACAACAGGATTTTGGAGCAGCTTTTCAGCGCCACCATTCAGTCTGCCAAAGACCTTTTCCTGACCCGCTCCGTGAGCGATGAGCTGCGCTACAAGGATGTGCTGTCCCGCCTTGAAGGTCCCGTCATCGCGAAGGACGGCTGCATACGGGAATGGCCCTTTACCTGCGAAGAGACAGAGCCGGGGCATCGCCACATCTCACATCTTTACGGGCTCTTCCCCGGCCACAGCATCCACCCCGTGCGTACCCCGGAGCTGGCAGAAGCAGCGCGCAAGAGCATAGAAAAGCGGCTTGCCAACGGCGGCGGCCACACAGGCTGGTCCCTCGCGTGGATACTCAACTGCCGCATAAGCCTGCATGAAAGCGAGGAGGCTTACAAGTCCCTCGTGGAGCTGTTCCGCCGCTCCACACAGGCAAACCTGCTGGACAGCCATCCCCCCTTCCAGATTGACGGCAACTTCGGCGCACTCACCGCCATCACGCGCATGCTGCTTTCAAGCGAGCTGCAAAACGGCAGGGTCGAAATAGACCTGCTCCCCGCGCTTCCTGCGGCATGGAAAGACGGCAGCCTGACAGGAGTCTGCCTCAAAGGCAATATCCGCATGGACATCTCGTGGCGCGACGGCAAGCTCGCCTCCGCGCGGGTATACACAGCGCCGGGCAGCGTCTTCTGCAAAAGCATAGCGATAAGCTACCAAGGCAAGCGCTACGAAGCAGAGCTTTCCGACGGTAGTCTTGACGCATTCAATGTCCTCCCCTCCACGGTGCTGCAATAAGGGTATCACAGAGAATCAATCTGCTTTATCAATTCATTTTTCAGGCTGGTATATTTCATAAAATAATTGTCCGCCACTTCTCCCTGCGTTTCGGAACTACTCTCCTGCACAAGGAATTCCACGGTAGTTCCAAGCGCGGCGGCAATCTTTGCGGCTTCGGAAGCTCTGGGCTCTGTTCCTGCCTTGCGCATACTTGAAATGGTTGTCTCCGACATTCCCATTTTGCGGGCAAGCCAGCGGTACGATGTGTTTTGCTCCCTGCGCAAGGTTTCTACATTATCCCAAAAAGCCATACTTCGATTATAAATGGCAAAATTTACTTAGACTCGTAATTTAGGGCTAGAATAATATGATTATTCGTAGTATAAGGTTATAAATTCCGAATATTCGGAATTTAACAGGCAAAACTATGATTTTCAGCCGCTTAGAATTTCTCTTGTAAAAAACAGAATCTCACGATATACTTTCAGTGTGGGTGAGAAGGACGCAGCGGAAAAGACACTTGAAGCTTATAACGATGTTTTTGCGGACATTGTAAACGGATTGTTATTTAAAGGTCAGCAGACTATTCTGGAGGATGAGCTGACGGATGCACAGCCGTTCAGCACATACAAGGCAGATGGCAAAGGGCATTCGCAGGAAAGAGATGTAGCAAAGTACTGGCAGAAGGGACAAATCAGGCTCAGCTTTCTCGGACTGGAAAACCAGACAATGCCAGATTCAAATATGCCCCTGCGCGTAATGAGCTATGACGGAGCGGCATACCGGGCGCAGTTATCCAACGATGGTCACGGGGAGCTTTATCCTGTCGTGACTCTGGTGCTCTACTTCGGCACGGAGCGGCGCTGGCGGGCAGCAAAGACGCTGCGAGGTCGGCTTAAGAGCATTCCGCCTGAACTAAAACCGTTCGTGAATGATTATAAAGCCCATATCTTTGAGCTGGCATGGCTGAAGGACAAAGAAGTAGAGGCATTTCGGAGCGACTTCCACGATGTGGTGGAATTTCTTCGGTGCCAGAGGAAGCGTATGCCTTTCAAGGGCTCAGACAGGCAACTACGGCATGTCCATGAAGTGCTAGAGCTGTTGCAGTTGATCTCGGCAGACAATACTTTCACGAATCTTGAATCGAAGCTGCTGTATAATGAACACGGACAAGGAGGTGTGACTATGTATAATATGGTACAGGCTATAAGGCAGGAAGGCTTCATAAACGGCGAGCGGCAAGGTTTTACCAACGGCGAACAGCAAGGCTTCACCAACGGAGAGCGACAGGGGCGTGATTCGCTCTATGCGCTCCTGTCTGCATTGCAGGCAGAGGGAAAAAACGAAGTGCTTGCCCGTGTACTCAGCGACCGCAGCTATATGGAGCAGTTGCTAGAAAAAAAGCAGAGCTGATTTATATGCGGTTAGCAAACATAATTTCCTCCTTGACCGCGCTCTTTAGTAAAATGTCTTAAACGCTAAAACAAACCGTTTTAGGTGCTAAAACGAAATGTTTTAGGCGCTAAGACAAAACGTTTTAAGCGTTAAAACGAAATGTTTTAAACGCTGAGACAAACCGTTTTTGCTGCCGTGACCGCGCCTCTTTTGAAGGCACAGATTTTTTTCCGCAACGGAAGGAAAAACCAAACACAAAAAGCCCGCGGGAGTAATCCACGCGGGCTTTTTGCGGTAAGATATCAGTACTTAAATTTTATTTTCCAGACTTCTTCTTCTTTGACATAACGTCGAAGAGGACCGCGAGCAAGAGCACCAAGCCCTTCACCGCGCGCTGCCAGTTGGAATCGATGCCGAGAATGGACATACCGTTGTTCAGAACGCCCATAAAGACAGCACCGACAACCGCGCCGCTTACCGTACCCGTTCCGCCATAGGCAGAAGCACCGCCGATAAAGCAGGAGCTGATGGCATCCATCTCATAGTTGGTACCGGCAGTAGGAGCCGCAGAGTTAAAGCGGGCAATACACACCAGAGCAGCCACCGCAGACAGGAAGCCCATATTCGTATAGGCGAAGAACATAACATGGTCAGTGTTCACGCCAGAAAGCTGGGCAGCCTTCGCGTTGCCGCCGAGGGCATACAGGTAGCGGCCGGGCACCGTGTTCTGCGTATAGTAAGCATAGACAGCCACAATCACAGCCATAATCAGAAGGATGACGGGGATACCGCTGTCCTGACCGAGCAGAGCCGCAATGACAAGGATGACCGCAGAGAAAAGCACGAGCTTGCCGATGAACATAGCCATAGGCTCAACCTCATAGCCCTTCTTGGTCTTGGTTCCGCGCTTGACAAACTCCACAATGATGAGCGCAATGCAGCAGATAACGGCGATAACCATCGTCACCAAAAAGATGCGGGACTGAGCCGCCTCAAAGCCCATCTCATCAAAAGCCTCGTCAGAGATGGCGGGAATGGAGCTCTGGAAAAGGCGGAGGTAGTTGTCGGGCATAGGAGAAATCGTAAGACCGTTGAGCACGATGAGCGCCGCGCCGCGCCACAAGAGCATACCGGCAAGGGTTACGATGAACGGCGGAATGTGCACAAAGGCAATCCACAGACCGTGCCATGCGCCGATGAGGATGCCGATGATAAGGCAGAGCATGATTGACGCATAGATATTCCAGTGCAGGTTCACAATCAGAGTACCCGCGATTGCGCCTACAAAGCAGACGATGGAACCGACAGACAGGTCAATGTTGCCGCCCGTCAGGATACACAGAAGCATACCTGTTGCCAGAATAACAACGTAAGAGTTCTGCTTGATGATGTTCGTGATGTTCGACGGCGCGAACAGAGAACCGCTTCCCGTAGCCACGATGAACACCTGGAAGAGCACCATGACGGCGATGAGCACCAAAAAGATAGTGTTGCTTTTCAGCGCACGCTTGATATTGTAAGATGTAGATGCCATAATATCTCCTATTTTTTATCAGAATTGATAATGCAGGCCATAATCTTTTCCTGCGAGGCTTCCTTTCCGGGCAGCTCTGCAATCATGCGCCCCGAGTTCATCACGTAGATGCGGTCGCTCATGCCCAGAACCTCCGGCATTTCCGAAGAAATAATGATGACGGATTTTCCTTCCTCCACCATTTTGTTGATGATGCAGTAAATCTCATACTTAGCGCCCACGTCTATACCGCGCGTAGGCTCGTCAAGGATGAGGATGTCCGGGTCGGCAAAAAGCCACTTGCCCAGCAAAACCTTCTGCATATTGCCGCCAGAAAGATTTCCCACGTTTTCGTCTATGGAGGCGCACTTGGTGTGCATTTCCTTTACATAGTAGTGGGCAACCTCGCGTTCCTTGTCAAAGTCGATAATGCCGTTCTTTGAAATTTTCTCCGGCTTTGCCGACGAAGTGTTGCGGCAGATGGACTCAGAAAGGATAAGGCCGTTTCCTTTGCGGTCTTCCGTCACATAGGCAACGTGGTGGTTTATCGCGGACTTGACGTTCGGGAAATGCACCTCTTTGCCGTTGAGATATATGTGCCCGCGGATATTCGAGCCATAGGAATGACCGAAAATGCTCATGGCAAGCTCGGTGCGTCCTGCGCCCATAAGGCCGCTGATACCCACAACTTCGCCTTTGCGCACGTTGAAGTTCACGTGGTCGCAGACCTTTATGCCGTCAAATACGGGATGGTCAACACACCAGTCCTTCACCTCAAAGCATACCTCGCCGATATGCTGGTTTTTGCGCTTGGGGAAGCGGTCGGTAATGCTGCGTCCGACCATTGCGGAAATAATCGTATCTTCCGAGAAGGAATCCTTCTTCTTGTCCATCGTCTGAATAACGGTGCCGTCGCGGATAACCGTAATCTTGTCTGCCACATAGGAAACTTCGTTCAGCTTGTGGGAGATAAGGATGGACGTCATACCCTTCTTCTTAAACTCGAGCAGGAGGTCGAGAAGGTGCTTTGCCTCCGTATCGTTCAGAGAGGCGGTAGGCTCGTCAAGGATGAGCAGCTTTACGTTCTTTCCCATTGCCTTGGCAATCTCTACAAGCTGCTGCTTGCCTACGCCGATGTCTTTGATAAGCGTGTGGGACGAATCTTTAAGCCCCACGAGCCTGAGCAGTTCGTCCGCTTTTGTAAATGTCTGCGCCCAGTCAATCTTAGCCTTGCTCCCCCGCTCGTTGCCGAGGAACATATTCTCTCCTATCGTAAGGAGGGGAACGAGGGCAAGTTCCTGATGGATGATGACTATGCCAAGCCTTTCACTGTCTTTTATGTTTTGGAATTTGCATACTTCACCGTTGTAAACGATGTCACCGCTGTACGTACCGTAAGGATAAATACCGCTCAGCACACTCATGAGCGTTGATTTTCCCGCGCCGTTTTCGCCAACCAGCGCGTGGATTTCTCCTTCCCCCACCGCAAGATTTACGTCATCAAGCGCTTTCACACCGGGGAACGTCTTGGTTATATGCCTCATTTCCAATAATGTTTTCGCCATTGGAACCTCCAGTCCTTTGGTAAAAAAAGGCAGAACGGAAAAAGTCCCCATTCTGCCTTTCTATCAAATCATCGTAATGGACTACTGCAAATCAGCTGCGGTGTAGTAACCAGAGTCAAGCAGCAGGGTCTTGTAGTTGTCAACCGTTGCAAACACGGGGTCGCAGAGGTATGACGGAATGATGCCAGTGCCGTTGTCATAGGTCTTGGTATCGTTGATTTCAGGTTCCTTGCCGTTCATCAGAGCGTTCACCATGCCGACAACCTTGTCTGCAAGAGTGCGGGTATCCTTGAAGATGGACATAGCCTGAGTACCGGCGATCATGTTCTTCACGCTGGGCTTGTCGCAGTCCTGACCGGTGATAATCGGGAAGTCAGCGGCAGTATAACCGGCAGCAACGAGGGCATTGGTGATGCCCATTGCGCAGGAATCGTTTGAAGAATACACAGCGTCAAGCTTCTTGCCGCGAGGACCATAGCCCTGTGCAGAGATAAGGTTCTCCATGCGCTTCTGAGCCTCTTCTGTTGACCAGTTGAGCGTTGCGCACTGTGCCTTTGAAGTCTGTCCAGAGGGAACAACGAGCGCACCTGAGTCAAGATACGGCTGGAGCACATCCATAGCGCCGCCGAAGAAGAAGTTGATGTTGTTGTCATCGGGAGAACCGGTGAAAAGCTCGATATAAGCAGGGTTAGCAGAGGTCCTGTTCTTCAGGTTGAGCTTGTCAACAAGGAAGTTGCCCTGAATTGTTCCCACTTTGTAGTTGTCGAAAGTTGCATAGTAGGAAACGGCGTCTGAGTTCATAATCAGGCGGTCATAAGCGATAACCTTTACGCCCTTGCGCTTTGCCTGGTCGAGAACGCTCTTGAGGGCAGAACCATCGATGGAAGCGATAACCAGAATTTTGTCACCCTTGGTGATCATGTTCTCAATCTGGCTCGTCTGCGTTGCGATGTCGTTGTTGGCATACTGCAGGTCAACCTTGTAGCCTGCTTCTTCCAGCTTTGACTTCATGTTCGCACCATCCTGATTCCAACGCTGCAAGTCCTTGGTCGGCATTGAGACACCAATCGGGGTCTTCTTGCTGATCTTCTTGAGCTTCTGCGCCTTTTCCTTCTTTGCGGCAAAGGCGCTCGGCAGAACCATCATGGCGGCCATCATCAGTACAAAAATCTTTTTCATTTACGTATTCCTCCTTAGAGAATATGTTGACAATTTCATGTCGTTTCGTTTTGATAATTTTATTCTACCAGAAAGCCCCCTCCGCGGATTACTCAAATTCAGAAATTTATTGCTATCTTTGTCATCCCCCCGACCTCCCCGCGCCCCGCCCTTCCCCGCCTCTCTGGATTTTTTTTCTGTCTGTGCTATGCTATAATTACGCAGCCGCCTGATATTCCAGTACGCACACTTTGCCCGCTAATTTCTCAACACTTGCGATAATCTGGTCAATCCGCTCCATTACGCTCATGGAAAACACTTCCTCGCCGCACTGGGAACATTTTTTGCAAGGGACATTTTCTATAATCAGATAGCACTCCCCCATGCGAGCAAAATAAGTCGTTTTTGAGTCCGTCATAGTGCCGTTTTTACAAGCTAAACATTTCATTTTGAAGCCTCCTTCCGCATCTTAAAATCTTCTTCGCAACTCGGAAACGGAAAATCATCGGGATAACTTTCTATGATTTCACCAGTCATAATTGCGTTTTTTAAGTCTTTTGCAGACATTTCACGCTCACGGCAACGCTCCATCGCATGGTTCGTGATGAATACCGAGTCGTTTTGGCAATATCGGCGCAAGGCATCTATAGAAATCATTAAGCATAGTATATCATATTTCCGAAATTTTATACCAGTGCTTTTTCGCGCTCCCAGTGTACAAAGCGTATAGATATGCTATAATAGGTGCCATGCAGGATTTTTTATATACACTTATCATCTATCCTATTGAATATGCATTTGATATAGCCTATGAAGTATTCTTCCGTGTACTTCACAATGGGGGGGGTATTACTATTATCAGCATTAGTGACCCTTCTGACACTGCCGCTGTATAATCTGGCAGAACGGCAGCAGGAGCATGAACGGGAACTGCAAAATAAAATGCGTCCTCAGCTTTCCAGAATCAAGAAAACATTCAAAGGCGACGAGCAATATATGATGCTTTCCGCTTATTATAGGCAATGTCATTACCATCCGCTCATGGCACTGCGCAGCTCATTTGGCTTATTGGTACAAATTCCCTTCTTCATCGCAGCATACCATTTTCTCTCCCACCTTGCCTCCTTGAATGGCAGAAGCTTTTTTCTGATTTCAGATTTGGCAAAGCCAGATTCAATCATCCATATCAAAGGGACGTCTGTCCATATTCTGCCCATCATGATGACAGCCATCAATGTTGTGACGGGGATGATATATACAAAAGGCTTTAGCATGAGGGAAAAAGTCCAGTTATATGGCATGGCAGTCATATTCCTTGTATTGCTGTATAATTCGCCCTCCGGCCTTGTCCTCTACTGGACGATGAACAATGTTTTTTCGCTGATAAAGAACCTGTTCTACCGCACGAAGAATCCTGCAAGAAATTTCTACCTGCTTTCTGCCGTTGTATTGACCGCACTGCTTCTATACGTGCTCTTTATCCGCAGCAAGTTTTCTGATGACATACCGGAAAAGCTTGTCATGAGCGCTATATACCTGCTGTTCTTCCTGTTGCCATTTGTCATGCGCAAGGCAGACCCCAGCATACTGCATTTTTTTGATGCAATAGAAAAAAAGTCAGCTACAGCTCTCTTTTTCGTGTCGGCAATAGGACTTACAGTCTTGCTGGGAGCGGTAAATCCTTCAAATGTTATCGTTTCTTCTCCAGCAGAATTTTCGTATATACTGAGCGACTATGAAAATCCGCTTTCGTTCGTTGCCTATGCGACTGTGTTTTTTTGCGGAATCTGCCTTGTCTGGGGCTCGCTTATCTACTTTCTCTGTCCACCGAGGACAAAAAGCATCATTGCATGCGTTTTTGCTTTCATTTTTATCTGCGCCATGCTCCATGTATTCGTATTTATGAAATATCTGGGAACATTGAGTACAGTTCTCGAATATGTGGAACTAAACGCCATGAAGTCCCAGTACCGCACCTACTGCCAGACTATAGTGCCGTTGAGCATAGCCTCTGCGGCAGCAACACTGGTCTTGCTGTGCATCATGATAAAGCTCAAACGAATCCAGCTCACAAGCTATCTGCTTTTGTTTTGTTCACTGGCACTGATGGGCTTAGTGATTGCAAATAACAGAAAAATTAGCTCTGTTTTTGCACAGGTAAAAGATATCCGCTCCCATTCAGGAATAGAACGGGTAGATGAAAAACTGTTCACCTTATCAAAAACGCAGCGCAATGTCTGCATCATTTTGTGCGACAGGGCAATATCTTGGTATTTCCCTTATATCATTGAACAGTTTCCCCATTTGAAGGAACAGTTAAAAGGCATTACTTATTATCCAGACACCCTAAGTTTTAGCGGCAACACCCAAGGTGGCCTTTTACCGATTATGGGCGGCTATGAGTATACACCGGATGCCATACAGTCACGCAGTACAAATCCTTCTATAGGAGCTGTCTTTAACGAAGGCAACAAGGTCTTGCCGACTTTATTCGCCCAGAACAATATGCGTTCATACCTTGCAGACTGCCAATTTCCCAATGGCGCGGATGTGCCCTCGGATCCTGCTATTTTTGCTGACATACCAGAGTGCACGGCGTATAATACCGATGCACTGCGGGCAAAACTGCGCGAGCAGTTTTCAAAGGAAATGAACTTGTCAGACACATTCAGCAGCATCATTCCCCGCCGCTTTATTTCTTATTCCCTCTTTCTTGCCTTGCAGCCAGCTTTCCGCCTCCTATTTTATGATGACGGTGCATACTTTTCTGCATCAAGTAATCCTCTGGCATCAGTTAACACATACCTCACAGATTATGCAGAACTGTACTATCTCGCAAATCTGTTTACGACGGATGATGGCAAAGGTTCTTTCTGTTATATATATAACCTGACACCGCATAGCGAGACATTTCTTGAGCCTCCAGATTATGCAGTGCCATCCACCGTCAAGACAAATGATACAGGCAGCTTTGCAGTATCAGGTGCAGAGGAAATTGAAACATATCAAATTAACGCTGCCACATTGCTGCAAATAGGAAAATTTTTTGACAATCTGCGCCAGATGAGAGTATATGACAACACCCGCATCATCATTGTCGCCGACCACGGCTACAGCAGAAAAGGGCCATTTTCATCATTTCCTTTTAAAGAAAATATGATTTGCGGCGGGTATAATCCCTTGCTCCTCGTAAAGGATTTCGACAGCAATTCTGACATCGTTACAGACTCATCGCGTATGACAAATGCAGATGTGCCTTTCTTAGCAAGCAAAGGGCTTGTCTCTCAGCAGGTAAATCCATTCACGGGGGAAAGCTTTTTTAATGCAAAGGATGGGACTTTTACTGCTTATGACTTTTCAGGAAGATGGCGAGGCAAAAGGATTAGGGACCCGTCGCGTTCCGTAATCATCAAGGACGGCATGGAAGTCTACGACCTTTCACAAAACCCCGCTTTTGAAGTCAGCGGTTCCATCTTCGACGTGAATAACTGGAAAGAGATCCAGTAAGACTATATCTGTGTGGCCGGGGCAGTGCTTTAGCAGGAATTTTCCTTGACAGGCACCGTATCATCTTGTATGTTTACAGCTGTGCCATAGCGCCATCACATTATATATAGAGAGGAATTTATGCCGCCATCAAGAGTTTCACGGAGCTTCCTGACTGAAGAGGAAAAAGCAAACCGCCCGCGCGTTACGTTTTCGCTTTTGCGGCGGATATTTGCGTATATCCTGCCCTACTGGAAGCAGACGCTGCTCGTGTTTGCCGCGATTTTTATATCATCGCTGTTTACCCTGATGCCCTCCGTGCTCACGGGGCGGATAATCGATGAAGGGCTTATAGGGAAAAACTTCAAGGCGCTCATCACGCTCATCGCGGCATGCCTTGCCGTCACGCTTGGGGCAAACCTTGTCTCCGTATTCCAGAACTGGCTCAACACGTGGATTTCCCAGCACATCATCTTTGATATGCGCAACAAGATGTACCGCCACCTGCAGCAGATGCCGCAGAGCTTTTTCACCACGAACAATCAGGGAGACATCATCACGCGCATGACAAGCGACATCTCTGGCGTGCAGAGCATTGGCACGGACACGCTTTCAAGCATACTTTCCAACTCAATCACGCTCATCATCGCCCTGGCCACTATGTTCCAGAAGAACTGGCAGCTTGCCCTGCTCGGCATTGCAATTGTGCCGCTTTTCGTCATTCCGTCGCGGCTCACGGGCAAACGCCGCTTTGACCTGACGAGGGAAGCACAGGCATGCACCGACGAGATGAACGGCATACTGAACGAAACGCTTTCGGTGAGCGGCCAGCTGCTCGTAAAGCTCTTCTGCACCGAAGAGCGCGAATACGAGCGCTATAAAGGCGTGAACCACAGCATGATAAAGCTGCACATAAAGGAAAATATGGCGGGCCGCTGGTTCTTCATGGCGATGACAACCTTTTCAAGCATAGGTCCCATGCTGCTCTACCTCGTGGGCGGCATCCTGATGATGCAGGAGGACAGCACCATCACCGTGGGAGACATCACCGTGTTTGTCGCCCTGCTCTCCAAAATCTATATGCCGGTGAACCAGCTCCTGAACGTGCAGGTAAACTGGATCCGCTCCATGGCGCTGTTCAGCCGCATCTTCGCCTACTTCGATATGGACGTGGAGATTAAAAACGCGCCGGACGCACTCGTTCCCTCAGAAAGCAGGGGCGAGGTGACGTTCAACAACGTCTCCTTCTCTTATAATCCTGAACGGCAGATTTTGAAGGATGTGTCTTTTTCCCTGCCGAACGGAAAATGTCTCGCCATCGTCGGTCCGAGCGGGAGCGGGAAGAGCACGCTCATCAATCTTATTCCGCGCCTCTACGATGTAAGCGGCGGAGAAGTCCTCTTTGACGGCGTTGACGTGCGCAAACTCGACCTTGCCTTTCTGCGGGGGAACATCGGGATTGTAAGCCAGGAGACCTATCTTTTTAATGGCACCGTGCGCGACAACCTGCTCTACGCAAAGCCCGACGCAACAGAGGCAGAACTCATCGAGGCATGCAAGACGGCGAACATCTGGAATTTCATCAGCACACAGGACGCAGGGCTGGACACCGTTGTGGGGAACCGAGGGCTAAAGCTTTCCGGCGGTGAAAAACAGCGCATCTCCATTGCCCGCGTGCTCCTCAAAGACCCCGCGCTCCTCATATTTGACGAAGCGACGAGCGCCCTCGACTCAATCAGCGAGAGCAAAATCCAGGAAGCCATAGAGCCGCTCATAAAGAGCAGGACGAGCATACTGATTGCGCACCGCCTTTCCACCATCCTTGCCGCAGATGAAATCCTCGTGATAAAGGATGGCAGGATAGCAGAGCGCGGTACGCATGCAGAACTCGTAGCTGTAGGGGGCACCTACACGGAGCTGTATGAGACCCAGTTCAAGAAGCTCCCGTAATCCGCATATATTCTTTAAGCAATCTTACCTCCATCCACGAGGCATTGGCTGGGCTTGTGCTCGGCAGGCACTCGCATGTCAGCTTGTAGCGCCCTTCATACTCAGCCGCGCAGTGTTTCTGCCACAGCGTAAAAGCGCTTTTCCCCGTGCAGAATACGCGGTGGATTTGCGCGTGTTCAAAAATCTCGTGGAAATCGTTTGGAACCGCATTCCGTATGCTTGCGTCCGCCGCTCCGGAAATGTCGCAGCTTGAAAGCACATCCCAAAGCGCAATGCCGTGGCGCAAGAGAAAGGAACGGCGTTCAGCAATGGCTGCCTCTCGCTCAGAGGACTTGTTCGGGTAGACGAGCGCTTCCCCAAACACGGCGGGCAGAACGCGCCAAAAACTGTTCTGCGGGTGCATATAGAAAAATCCCGCCTCGCGGCTCTTTGGCGAGGGCATGGTGCCGAGCAGCAAGATGCGGCTTTCGCTGTTCCAGACCGGCGGAATCTCGTGCCTGACGCTTGCCGGTTCCGCGGCATTACGCTTCATATTCCCGCTCTCCCCATTCCGCAATGAGGCTTGCCCGCATCGCTTCAAAATCATCCTCGTTGATGCAGCAGACATGCATATCCACATGGCCGCCCGTAAACAGAACGCCTTCCGCCTCAAGCTTCTGCCGCTGAACGTCGCCCCCGCCAAAGGCAAAGGAACCGGAGCAAACACCCTTTGCGTTCACGACACGGTGACAGGGAGTAAGCGAATTGCTTGGATTTTTGTGCAGGGCATTTCCCACATGGCGGCGCAAATTGCAGTTCCCCATGAGCGCGGCAATCTGCGAGTAGGACGCGACTTTTCCACGGGGAATAAGGCGGACGGCGGCGTAGATTCTTTCCGCGAGGGAAGAAGCAGGGCTCTTTTTATCTTCCCACATATTCTGCGACGACGCTGTTTACCGCGCCAAGATACTGCGGGCCGAACAGATTGAGGTGGTTCAAAAGCTGGTACAGGTTGTACAGGTCGCGGCGCCTTTCATAGCCAGCCTGCAGGGGACGCGCCTCGCGGTAAGCGGTGTAAAAAGCGCGCGGGAAGCCTCCGAAGAGCTCCGTCATGGCAAGGTCAGCCTCGGCATGACCCACATATACCGCAGGGTCAATCAAAATGGCTTTGCCTTCCTCATTGCAGAGGACGTTTCCGCCCCACAGGTCACCGTGAAGCAGGCTGGGCTTCTCCGGCTCAACAAGAAAGTCCTCCAAGTGGTCCAGCAGCTTTGTATTGAGCGCGCGGTCTGACGCAGAAAAGTACGAATCCGCGGCTTTAAACTGCGGGACAAGGCGGTTTTCGCGGAAGAAGGAAATCCAGCTTGCAGCGGGAGCGTTGCATTGAGGACGCGCGCCAATGAAATTGTCCTGAAAAAAGCCGAAACGGAGCGGGGAGGCTTCCCCCGTTTGCATGCTGACAAATGCCGCGGTGTCCGCATTGTGCATGGCAGCAAGTTCCCTTGCGAAAACTTCCCAATAGTCAGCACGCCGCTTAACGCTCGCGATATAATTTAATAGAAGAAAACTGCATCCCCCGCCCTCGCCGTCGTCGGTCCCCGTGCACAGCACTTCCGGCGTTCCGACTGCGCCTGTCGCGGCAATGGCAGAAAGCCCCGCAGCTTCGGCGGTAAAAAATGCGGCGTTTTGCTTAGCATTCGCCTTCATAAAAATACGCCTGCCATCAGTCAGCGTAAGCGCATACGCCCGGTTGATATCCCCGCCGGAAACGCGCTCCGAGCGCGCAACGGCAACAGAGCGCCCATACAGCGCGGCGAGTGCGCTTGCAAGCGAGGAGTAATGCGGGGGTGGAGTGACGTTCATGGAATGTATGGTAACGATATTTCGGCAGAATGTCGAGATACTAATGCAAGCCGCTGTTTTACGCCATCATTTTCATCTGCCCGCAAATCTGCAAAAGCGCTGTCTATCTTGCGCCCAAACTTTTCAAATAAAGCGTCTATCACTGAAGCTTTTATATCAATGGCTTCCGCAAGCTGCAAAAAATCGGCTTTCGACACTTTACCAATAGTATTCACCAGAAAGAATATATTAGCCGCGAACCAGTTTTACTTTATCACCAAAAACCATTCGTTCTGCATGGGGTCGCGACTCGGCGAGTCTGGAATTGCGGTAAGATGAGCTTTGCACCTCGCTTGTTCAGGCAAAATCATTGAAGAAAATCTGGATATATGCTATGGTGGAGGCATGGAATTTGACGGCTGGAAAGGCTTGTTTGATGAGATAATTCTGAAAAAAGGAAAGGATTACTTCGACTCAGGCTGCGTTGAACATCTTTCCGTAAAACAAAGAGAGGCGGATGCAGACGTATGGGGTACGCACCTCTACCATGTCAGAATAAAGTGGAATAACAGGAAGATAACGGCCATGCAATGCGACTGCCCCTATGATGATGACTGCAAGCACATGGTCGCCGTGCTGTATGCCCTGCAGTCAGTAAAAGAACCGCAGAATAAGAAGGCGGAAATCAGTTTGGAAAAGCTGGTTGCATCCGCAGATGCAAAGGCTGTAAAAAAATTCCTGCTTGAAGTCCTGAAAGATGATGAAGAGCTTGCCCTTCGCTTCAAGAATTCCCTTGCCCCTCAAGAAAAGAAGATAGACATAACACCATACGTAAACAGGGCAAAGAAAATTGCCCAGATAAGTGCCCGGGACTATGGTTGGCTGGATACAGGGTATTTTTATGAACATGTCAAGGAAATTGATAGGATCTTTGCGAAAGATCTGCCGTTTCTGCTTGAGAGGAAGCAGTTTATGCCCGCAAGCGAGCTGGTCACCAAAGTGTTCGATGCATTCACAGGAATCAATGACGAGGAGGGCGACCTGTATGTTCTGGCCAATGCCTGTTCTGACCAGATAAAGAAGATTCTTGAATCAAATGACGAAGAGTCCGCCGAATTCCTTTTTGACTGGTGTGTGGAAAATATTGAAGGCGACCTTGAATCAAATTCTACCCCAATGTATGAGGCGGTCTACGACCTGTTCCACGAATGTTTTGAAGAGGGGGCTATTGCGGAAAGAAAGCTTGAATACATAAAATCGATGGCAGAGCGAAATCCTTCATTCTGGATGTGCACATACCTTGACGCCCTGCTTGGCCGGGGAACTCCATGGGAAGAGATAGCGGCATTTTGCAAGAAAAGACTCCAAACACCAAACGTACTGGACTGGTATAAGAATCATTGCATCCAGCGTGGAGAAATTGAGGAAGCCGTCCGCATCCTTGAACACGGCTGTGCCTTTGCCGCCAAAGACAGCTGGAAACAGCTTGGATATAGGCAGGAACTGAAGGACCTTTATGCGCAGAAAGGAGACAAGGAAAAAGAGCTTGAGATGCTCTGGTGGCTTGTAGAGGAAAATTTGCACAAGACATCACGGCTGTATTTGTTGAACGAGCTTCGGCCATTTTATGATGCTGAAGACTGGAAGCAGAAGAGGGAAAAGGTATTTGCTTCGGCATTATCGTTTGAAATGTGCGAGCTGCTTCAGGCGGAGAAACTTACAGACAGGCTGCTGCCAGAAGTCCTCAAATTACGGGCGGTAGGGGACATCGTAAAATATGCCGGCGATTTGGAAGACAATGCGCAGAGCCTGCTTGACCGGTGCGAGCAGATTTTGCAGGGCAATATGCGCATGGCAAATTCACGAAATGCATATATGCACTGCGTTGATGACCTCATGCTGCTCAAAAAAATCAAAGGCGGCAGCAAACTCATCACAAAGCTTGTCTCCGAGTGGACTGTTACATACAAAAGAAGATCCGCCATGCTGGAAGTGCTCAGGAAAGCAATGTAGGCGTGCAGCAGGGAGTCATACGGCTCTGAAATTTCTCGATGAACCTCTACGCCGCTTCCTCGTACAGATACACATTCAGCTCGGCAATCAGGTCTTATTTTGCCTAACGTACACTGCATTTTCCGTGGACGGGAGGGACATTATGCACTATACTTTCTGTATGCAAGACTTCTTCTTTTCACTCTGGAACCACATGCCGTGGGTCTGGCTTGTGCTGACGGTTGTGTTCATCCTCATTGAAGCAACAACCATGTCGCTCACGACGATATGGTTTGCCTGCGCGGCATTTGTGATGGTATTCATCTCTCTGCTGCCCCTGCCCGGGCACTGGCAGCTGCTCATCTTTACCCTCATTTCGCTCCTGCTCCTCATTTTTACCCGCCCGATTGTGCGGAAGCGGCTCCGCCTGAAAAAGACAGCCACGAACAGCGACAGCCTCATCGGCAGGAAGACCGTGGTGCAGGATGCAATCACGGCGCTTGAAAAGGGGACGGTGAAGATTGGCGGCATCGTGTGGACGGCGAGGTGCGCCGATGATTCAGCCCTTGCGCCTGGTGAAGAATGTGTGATACAATCTATAGAAGGCAACACGCTTATTGTCAAAAAAAGCGAAAAGGAGATTTAGTATGGGTATTTATGTTATCGTCGCCCTCGCCATTGTGCTGATGTGCCTCTTTATAGCGAACGTCAGGATTTGCCCGCAGTCCAATTCCTACATTGTGGAACGGCTGGGCACGTACTCCGCCACGTGGCAGGCAGGGCTTCACGCCAAGGTGCCGTTCATAGACCGCATTGTGAACCGAGTGACGCTCAAGGAGCAGGTGCTGGACTTTCCGCCTCAGCCGGTAATCACAAAGGACAACGTGACGATGAAAATAGACAGCGTGGTCTACCTGCAGATTACCGATCCCAAGCTCTATACCTACGGGGTGGAAAAGCCTATGCTCGCCATCGAGAACCTGAGTGCCACCACCTTGCGCAACATCATCGGCGAGCTTGACCTCGACACCACGCTGACGAGCCGCGACGTCATCAACACCAAGATGCGCGCCATCCTTGACGAGGCGACTGACCCATGGGGCATCAAGGTGAACCGCGTGGAGGTGAAGAACATCATGCCGCCTGAGGCAATCCGCAACGCCATGGAAAAGCAGATGCGTGCCGAACGCGAGCGGCGCGAAAAGATCCTCATTGCCGAAGGGCAGAAGCAGTCCCAGATACTCGTTGCCGAAGGAGAAAAGCAGGCGAAAATCCTCGAGGCGGAAGCGCAGAAGCAGGCTATGATTTTGCAGGCAGAAGCCGAAAAAGAGGCAAAGGTGCGCAAGGCAGAAGGCGAGGCTCAAGCCATCCGCGAGGTACAGCAGGCAACGGCAGAGGGCCTCAAGATGATAAAGGATGTGAACATAGACGAAGCGGTCATAAAGTTCCGCAGCCTTGAGACGCTCGAAAAAGCCGCAAACGGTCAGGCAACCAAGCTCATCGTCCCCGCCGACTTCCAGAACCTCGCAGGCGTTGTCTCCGCGATAGGGGAGCTGGGGAGGAAATAATCAGGCAAGATGCCCTGTAGCTTGATCAGCGTGCTCTGTCCAGCGGTTCCGTGGGCTACCGCGTTAAATCAAAGCGCGGTATTGAGTTCCGCAAATGGGCTAAAATCTATCAGACCTTCGACGGAGTAGATGGTTATCCAAGTGTGCAGGAAAAAGCCGCGAACCTGCTTTACTTTATCACCAAAAACCATTCGTTCTGCGATGGAAACAAGCGCATTGCCGCAACGCTATTCCTTTATTTCCTCTCCCTGAGGATTGAAATAAGTGCGAACATCAGCGCGGGGAACACGATGGCTGCCGCTATGCCTGCGGGGAGCCGTCCTCCGGCTGCGTTTGCCACAAAGCCGGTGAGCGTGGGACCGCCGGAACAGCCGAGGTCGCCCGCGAGCGCGAGCAGGGCATACATCGCCGTCCCTCCGCCGGGGATGGCAAGCGCCGCCATGCTGAAGGTGCCCGGCCAGAAAATGCCCACCGCAAATCCCGTCAGCGCACACGCGATGAGCGCAAGCACGGGATGGGGAGCAAACACGATGAGCAGATAGCTTGCCACGCAGAGGAGCGCGCAGGAAAGCATGGCTTTTTTGAGCGGCAGGTGTTCTCCCCGCTTGCCATAGATAAGGCGCGAAAGCCCCTGCATAAAGGCAAAGGCACAAGGTCCTGCGAGGTCTCCCACCGTCTTTCCAACGTGCAATGCGCTTTCGGCAAAGGCGCTCACCCACTGTCCCACCGCCTGCTCGCTTGCCCCCGCGCACACCATCATCACTACGATGAGCCAGAACAGGCGGTTTTTCACAAGGGCAGAAATGGATAACTGCCGTTCTTCCGCCGCCACTACGGGATAGATGGGGACAAGGGAGAAATAGAATGTGTTTACAAGGGGAATGAGCGCCCACAAAAGCGCGAGCACCCGCCATCTGTTCACCCCTGCAAAGTGAAAGAATACCGTTGACATAAGGATGACGAATACAAATCCCCAGCAGTAAAAGGAATGCAAAAGGCTCATTGCGGCTTCCTTGTTATCTGTAGGGCATGCTTCCACGATGGGGCTGATGAGCACTTCCGTCACTCCGCCGCCCACCGCGTAGAAAAGCACAGAGATAAGGATGCCCGTATATGCGTGCCCCGATGGCGCAAGCATATCAGGCAGTACGGCAAGCAGGACAAGTCCCAGAACGGCGCATACGTGCCCCAAAACGATGGACACGCGGTAGCCAATCTTGTCGATGAACTTGGCGGACACAAAGTCTATGAAAAGCTGGAAGCCAAAGTTGAGTGTGGTGATGAGCGTGATTTTATCCAGCCCCAGATTGTAGTCCCGTGCAAAGGTAAGGAACAGGAGCGGCGCAAAATTGTTGACAATGGCCTGCGTGATGTAGCCGATGTAGCAGGCGTTTATTGTATGGCGGTAATTCGTATGAATACTGGCGAGGCTCGTTTTCTGCATTTGTCTACAGCTCCTTGGTGTCAAAAGCATATTCCATATACTGGGGCAGGCGCACTCCCAAGCGGTATTACGGCAGTTGCAGCCCTTCGTTCCATGCCTCTGTAATCACGTCGTACATATTCATTCCTCCTCGTATCGCTTTGCTCTTCTCCATCGTCCCGAGGGCAGTCTCAAAGCTCCTGTTCCCAGACAGCACCGCCATCAACTGAAGCACCTCGTGTATGTGACGGATGGTATTCTACTATATAACTTCGTTGCGGATTGTGCAACAATCTCGATGCAGAAAGATAAAATAGTGAAGCCACTGAGTGGCATGACAGCCCATTTACAAACTCTCATCGCTTCGCTATAGTAGGGGTATAATTACACTAAAAAGGAGTTTCTCTATGAAAAAATCCATATCGCGGCTTGCTGGGCTTTTCTGCCTGCTTAAGGGAGTCAGCGCCCTCGTCATCAGGGCTTTTGACAAGGACTAAGGAAACGGTGATGCGGCGGAAAGACAGAGAGGTGAAGGATTTCAGCGAGATTATCGCCATCCTTGAGCGGTGCAGCGTCCTTCACCTTGCAATGATAAGCGAGGGGCAGCCGTACTCGGTGCCCGTCAACTTTGGCTATGTGCTCGGCGATGCAGACGGGGCGCAGAAGCTGACGGTCTATTTCCACGGAGCAGGGGAGGGAACGAAAATCACCGCGCTCAAAGAAAATCCTGCCGTCTGCTTTTCCGCCGTCGCATCTGCTGAAACAGGGGCTATAGGAGACAGCGGCAATCCCTGCAACTGGTCGTGCTATTACGAAAGCGTCATCGGTGCGGGCAAGGTGACGTTTCTCAAAAGCAGCGACAGCGCAGAGCGCACGCTTGCCATGGATTCCCTGATGCGCCACTGCGGCTACACGCTCCCCGCAGGCGTAAAGACGATAGCATACAACGCGATGGCGCTTGCCCGCACGGCGGTTGGAAAAATCGAGGTCACGGAAATCACGGGCAAGAGGCACGCGAAAAAATAAAATAAAACCTGCTGCCCGTGCCGCTCTCGCTTTCCACGCCGATGCTGCCCCCGCAGATGGCGGCAACGCGGGCGGCGAGTGCAAGCCCCAGCCCGTTGCCTTGGGTGGCGTGGCTTGTGTCCCCCTGAAAGAATTTTTCAAAGACATGGGCTTTTGTGTGCTCGTCCATGCCGCAGCCGGAATCCTGCACGCTCACGCAGATTGCTTCCGGCAGCCGCTCCAATTTAACGCAGATCTTTCCGCCTTGGGGGGTGAACTTTATCGCATTGGAAATGAAGTTGTTCCAGACAAGGCTCAGCAGCTCCCCGTCAGTTGTCACCAGAATGCCGTCCGCAATGTCTGCCTCCACATCCAAATCTTTCGCACTCCAGGCTTCTTCAAAAGCGAGGATGCACTCGCGCAGCTGTTCGCCTAAGTCATAGGGCGGCACCTTTGGATAAATCTGCTGGTTTTCAAGCTTGTTCAGTTTGAGGATATTCGTCACGAGGGCGGTAAGGCGGCGGCAGTTTGCTGAAACCGCCTTTGCGTATTCCACACGCTTTTCCGCGCTTAAATCCGGGGACTGGAGCATGGTCGCATAGTTCTGCATCACGGAAAGCGGAGTTTTGAGCTCATGGGAGACGTTTGAGATGAAATCAGTTTTGAGCATTTCTATGCCGTTGAGGTCTTCAATCATCTTGTTCAAATCCATTATCATCACGTCAAGGTAATCGTATCTTTCTGGAGGATTGGTTGTAGGAATGCGGATTGAAAAATCCCCCTGCGAGACCTTTGCCGTTGCCTTTGAGATTTCCTGCAGGGGGATTTCGTAGGTCTTTTGAATTTTGTGCCGTATATAAAGGACGATGAGCGCGGAAACGATGAACCAGTAGCATAAAACAAGGTTTGTAGAAAACTGCCCCGACCACTTCCATATATGCACCAGCACGATAAGCCCTATGTTTATTCCCGCCGTCAGAAGCAGTGTTCCGAGCACCACCCAGAAGAGGCTGACGGGAAAGCGGCTGGGGGAAGAAGCCTCCTTGCCATTCTTCATTTGACCACCGCCTTGTAGCCCAGACCGCGGACGGTGGCTATTTCAAAACCGGTGCAGTCGGAAAGCTTTTCGCGCAGCTTGGTGATGTACACATCCACCGCGCGTGGAGTGGCGCTGCTGTCCGCATCCCAGAACTCGTCCATAAGCTGGATGCGGGTAAAGGTCTTGTTCGGAAAGGAAAGCAGCTTGTAGGTGAGGTTGAATTCCCTCGCCGTCAGCGGGATTTCTTCGTTGCCGTTCATCGCCGTCACTGCATCCGCATCGAGCGTAAGCGAGCCCACCGTCAGCTTCTTGCTCTGCGCGATGTTCGCCCGCCTGAGAATTGCACAAATGCGCAGGAGCAGCTCGTCCAAATCCACCGGCTTTACGAGGTAGTCGTCAATTCCGGCGGCAAAGCCCCTGTGCTTGGCGGCAAAATCATCCCTCGCCGTCGTAAAGATGATCGGAATGCTTGGGTTTATTTTCCTCACCGTCTCAGCAAACGCAAAGCCGTCAATCTGGGGCATCATCACGTCGCTGATAATCAAATCAAAGAGCGTATTGTACATGGCGTTGTAGGCATCGTTCGCGAGGAAGCAGCCCGTCACCTCGTAGCCGTTCTTACGCAGAAAAGAACACATCGTCAGGTTCAGGTCCCCGTCATCTTCGACAACTAAAATCTTTATCATGCTTACACTATAGCACAAATTAATATTTCGGCAATATTCCGCAAACATTTCAGAAACGAAAGGCTTGTATATTCGGGGTGCAAAAGAAATCACTGTTTGATGGGAGAATATGGGTATGGCAAACGAAAAAACGATGTATCTGGTGACCGGCGCTGCGGGATTTTTGGGCGGAACCATCTGCCGCCAGCTGATTAAACGGGGGGACAAAGTCCGCGCCTTTGTGCTGCCCAATGACCCTGCGGAAAAATATGTGCCGGGCGAGGCGGAAATCGTGCGCGGCGACCTTACGGATATGGTTTCGCTGGAAAAGTTTTTCACCGTGCCAGAGGGATTTCAGACCGTCGTCATGCACATTGCGAGCATTGTGAGCGTGGATCCCGATTACAACCAGAAGATAATGGACGTGAACGTGGGCGGAACCAAGAACATCATCCGGCTCTGCCTGAGGCACAGGGAGTGCAAAAGGCTTGTCTACTGCGGCTCAACCGGCGCAATTCCTCCGCTGCCGGACGGGCAGAAAATCAGCGAGCCCGATTCCTTCAGTCTGGAGGGGATTCCCGATTGCTACGGGCAGTCAAAGGCTCTGGCGGCGCAGGCGGTACTTGACGCCGTCCACCATGACGGGCTGGACGCTGTTCTGGTCTATCCTACCGGCATCATGGGGCCTGAGGATTTTGCCATTGGACACACGACAAAGACCTGCATTCAGGTCATCAAGGGCGAAATGCCGATGGGAATCAGCGGCTCGTTCAACCTTGTGGATGTGCGCGATCTTGCCCACGGAACAATCCTTGCAGCAGACAAGGGCACGGCGGGCTGCGGCTACATTCTGGGGAACGACGTCGTCAGCTTCAAGGACTTTGCGAAGCTTCTGAGCGAGGAAGCGGGCTGCAAGAAGATGCGCTTCTTCCTGCCGATAAGCCTTGCCTACAGGATGGCGTCTGCCATGGAAAAGAAGGCAAAGAAGACGGGGAAAAAGCCTGTCATGACGAAGTTCGCCGTGTACAACCTCGCCCGCAACAACGACTTTGATTCCACCAAAGCCCGCCGCGAGCTTGGCTACACCACCCGCAGCTACCGCGAAACCATGCACGACGAAATCGAGTGGCTCAAGGCAACGGGGAAGATTGCGTAGGGCGGCTACTTTTTCTGCTCAGCTTCCCCCGCGGCAACACCGTCAAGTGCGGCCTGCAGCAGAGCGGGGAAGTACCAGGTGCCCTGAGTGCGCCTGTAGTAGCCGAAGTGCTCGCTGTAAGAACCGTTGGGGTCAATCATATAGGAGCCGTTGTCCCACATGATGGCGCTTATGCCGTTCTTCTTTGCAGATTCAAAGAAATGGCGGAACCACGCCTCGCGCTGAGAAGGATTGTCCTTGTTCGTTGCGCCGCATTCGGTGACGATGACCGCAATGCCCTTCTCCACAAAGTTCTCGGAAAGGCGCTCAAAGGTGCTGCTGATATTCTGGCGGGCATCCTTGCTGAAAAGCCGCTCGCCCGGGTCTTCGCCGGCAAAGCTCCACGGCGTATACATGTGCACGGAAAGGATGAGCTTGTTCCTCGCGCTGTCAGCGGGCATTTTGAACGCACTGTTCAAAGCGGCATCCGGGGAAGCCACATAGGCGGGGACAAGGAGGAAACGACCTGCGTTTTTGCCGCCGCTTTTGCGGATAGTGGAAATACATGCCTCTTCGTACTCCCTGATGATATCCGCGGCAGCAACGCAGTCGGCATTGTTTTCGTCATACCACCATTCGCGCTCATGGCCGCGCAGACGGGGTTCGTTGAGCAGCTCGAAAAGCAGGCGGTTGTCATAGCTGCTGAAAGTCGCAGCAATCTGCTTCCACACGCCCGTCAGGAATGCGAGGGACTCCTCTTTGCTCGCCTCTGTGGGATAGTAGCCCTGCCCGTAGCGAGGAGACGCCTGCTCCGCCGTATCATGGTGTACGTTGATGATAACGTACAGCCCCGCGTCAAGCGCCCAGTCCACAAGCTGCTTGGTGCGGGCAAGCCAGGCCTCATCGATGGCATAGTCGTCTCCGGTGATATGGTTGTGCCAAGTGACGGGAATACGCACAGTCTTTATGCCCGACGCGGCAAGATTCTGGAACATATCCTGCGTTGTGAGCGGCTGCCCCCAGCAGGTTTCCGAATTGACGCCCAGATCTCTGCCATCATCAAAAGCATCGAGCGTGTTGCCCAAGTTCCAGCCAATCTTCATAGCAGAGACAAGCGCGTTCCCGCTTTCAGGAACGGCAGCAGTATTTGACTGTGACGACGTACTTGTGCAGGATATACCTGCGGTGAGGATGGCAGCGGCAAAAGCAAGCCCCGCCATAGAGATATATGATTTTGAAAAGTTCATACAGATTATTATAATAGAAGCTTTTACAAGCTGTCAATGTGGATTGTTTTGCCTTGCACTATCCCCGCCATCCGTGTTATGATGGCGTATGGAAATTACATCACTTACCCCCTATATCCACGTCATTCATTCCGACATTGAAAACCATCCGCTGTTTGAAGGGCTCTGGCCCATTCCGCAGGGTGTTACCCTTAACTCATATATCGTGCAGGGCGAAAAGACCGCGCTCATCGATGTGACTGCCGACTGGGAAGAAGCGGTGGAGCAGTTCTCCCGCCAGTTTGCGGCGGCAGGTGTGAAGCCGGACTACCTCGTGCTCAACCATCTGGAGCCGGACCACACCGGACACCTTGCGGCATTCTGTCGGGAATTTCCCGATGCGGAAATCATCGCAACAAAGAAGGGCTGCGCGCTGGTGCAGAAATTCCTCAAAGTCTCTTCTATTAAAATGCGCGAGGTGAAGAACGGGGACACGCTGGACCTCGGCGACAAAAAGCTTGCGTTTTACGAAATCCCCAACGTGCACTGGCCCGAGACAATGGTCAGCTTTGAAGAAGAAAGCGGCACGCTCTTTAGCTGCGATGCCTTTGGCGGCTACGGGCGCACAGGCGCGCGGATTTTTGACGATGAGTTCAGCGCCGAGGAACACGAGCGCTTTGAGGCGGAATGCCTGCGCTACTATGCAACCATCGTTTCAAGCTTCAGCAGCTTTGTGAACAAGGCGATTGATAAGCTTGCCCCGCTCGCCATCACTGCCATCGCTCCCAGCCACGGTATGGTCTGGCGGACGCATCCCGAGCGGATTATAGAGCGCTACAGAAAGTATGCGGGATACAATACGGGCGGCGCGCTCGAAAAGGAAATCGTGGTGCTCTCCGCCTCTATGTACGGCAACACAACGAAGGGGCTTGACGCCGTGCTGAGGGGCATCAAGGCAGCGGACGCTTCCCTTCCCGTCACCGTCCTGCCCGTGCCGCTGACGGACAGCTCAGAGGTGCTTGCCGCCGCCTACCGCGCAAAGGGCTTGGTCATCGCCGCGCCCACCTATGAGTATCGCCTTTTCCCCGCCATGGCTCAGCTGCTCGACCTTTTCGGACGAAAGCACGTCACTGGCAAGAAGGCGCTGCGCCTCGGCAGCTGGGGCTGGATTGGCGGTGCAAAGAAGGAATACGATGCGCTTGTGGAGCCGCTCAAATGGGAGCAGGTTGAATCCTACGAGTGGCAGGGCGTCCCCTCAGACGCAGACTTGGCCGCGCTTGAAGCGAAAGGCGCCGAGCTTGCAAGTCTCGTCACGGGGGAGTGATTATTGATATGCTCGTACTCTTCATAAAATAATGAAGATCGGCTAGAAATGGATAAGCCCGCCTTGGTCTGATTCACCAGCGGGCTTTTTAGTCTCAAAGGGAGGCAGCCGCATCCCGCTTTCCGCAGGGCATGGGCAGCAGCCGGAGCCCAGCTTTATTCCATCGAAAGGTTTCTCTATGTGCCCTTAAACAGACATCTCCGCAATCATTGAAGCAAATTTCCCCTGCTCAGCTGCCTGTATGCCGAGTATGCTCATTGCTTGCGCCAGAGGTAT
>CAKZZK010000218.1 GCA_937885235.1 uncultured Treponema sp. | reverse complement strand
CTTCTGGGTGCCTCCCTCGCTGCTTATGATGAGGTTGTCAGACGTTATCTGTATTGCCTTGATGGTTTCCCGTATCTCCTGCGTGGAAACGGTGATTGTCGCCACAAGCCGCCTCAGCTCGCTGGCAATGATGTGGAAATTCTCGGTGTTTTCATTAGCGGCGCTGGCTTTAAGCTCCGCATTGAAAGCAATCATCTTGTTTTTCTCTGCAATGGCATCAATCTGCTTGATGATTTTGTCTACGTCTTCAATCTTTTCGCTGAGCTTCTTGATGCCCGTGATTGTCTGAAGGTTTGCCTCCGTGATGTCCATCATTTTCTGTATGGCATTGTGGAGCAAGGTAAAACTTTCCTGTATGGAATTCTGCGTTGTCTCTGCGGAACTGCGCACATTGTTGATTTTTTCGGACTCTTTAAGCAAAAGCTGCTTGACGGTCTCCATAGTGGAAAGGCATTCCTTCACGCTTGCGGACTCAGTGAGCGAGGTGGAAGCATTCTGTTCCGCAGCGCTGGCAAGGTTAGTTGTCGCTCCGAGTATACTCGTGCTCGCTCGTGTGGTGTCGTCCGCTATGTGCTGCCAGTAGCCTATGATTTCATTCACCTGGAAGAGGTTGTATTCCAGCTCGTAGCCCAAATCCGTGTAAATGCTGATGTTGTCCTCTGAGCCCTGGATGAGCTTTTCCATAGGCTTTACCGCCTGGCTTGCCGAGGACATAACGTGGCGGTAGAAAAAGTACGAGAGCAGAATGCAGATGAGCGCGTTGAAGCAGAGCATGAGCAGCATATTTGCCACTATGGCATCCTTGCCCATAAAATAGGTGCGCAGGCTTTTCCACAGGTACATGACCTGCAGGATGCAGGAAAAGATAAACGGAAAGATGACGTGGAAGAATACCCGCGCCGAGAGGGGCAGCCCGTAAAAGCGCTCCTTGGCAATCCGCTCCTTGTCCACTTCCTTCTGCAAGAGGGCGCGCGTAGTCTTTGTGCAGAGGCTTTCCGCATAGATATATGTCGTCACCCCCGCTATGGCAGTGCCGAAGAGGAAACCCGACATGACAAAGACAAGCAGGGTGCTTGTGAACTTAAAGTAAAGCGCAAACACAAAGCCAAAAATCGTGATGGCAAAGATGAACACCAGAAGCACCTGTATGGAAATCTTGAGCGGGCAGCTCATGATCATCTTGATAAGCTCAGTGCGCCGCTCTGGTGAAAGCCCCGTTTCCTCGTCTTCGATGAGCATGTCGGCAATCTTTATGGTCAGTAGATGGTTTGTCCGCGGTGCAAGCACGAACTGCATAAAGAGGATGACGAGCGCGATGATGGCGCAGAGCTGCACCGTCTTCATGACCCCCAGAGAGTGATAGGGGATGTTTGAGAAGTAAAAGATATACGTAATGATGACGGCTCCGGCGGTGAGGTTTGGAATCCTGCCCACATCCATCATCTGCGTCTCAAAGGTGTCTTTTTTTTCCGCTTTCTTCTTCATACGCTCTTTCTCATTTCGTCGTCAGGGAAACTGCGCCGTCCCAGTTTTTGGGAGGCGCGGCAAGGAAGCCCGTACAGCGCTGTAAAAGCTCCTTGCTCGCCACATCATCGGGCTTCTCTGCGACTGCCTGACGGAAATAGTCTATCGCCGTGTTGAAGTTTCCTATCTCATACTGGTTCAGCCCCTTCGCATAGCAGTCAAGATACGCTTTTGAATATCCCGTGCCGTCCGTCGTGCTTGTGATGGCAAAAACCTTGACGGCTTTTGATTTTCCCTTGACCTTCACGTTGTCTATGTGGCGCGTCAGGTGGGGCAGGGGAGCTTCCTCGGACTCAGGCTTTTCTCCGTTCTTGATGTCTATCTCCACTGTGTCTATGTCCTTCTTCACTGATTCGGTGATCAGGATGCGCGAGCCGTAGCGCTTGGTGAGCCCTTCGACACGGGAGGCAACGTTTACCGCGTCTCCGATAACGGTGTATTCCTTCTTTTCCTCGCTTCCGATGGAACCTGCGATGGGCTCCCCGTAGTGGATGCCTATGCCGATGTTGAAAGACAGCTCGCCCATGATGAGGGTGCCCGTGTCAATGTTTTTGAGCTCTTCCACCATCTCCAGCGCGGCGTTTGCCGCACGGTTTCCGTTATAGATGTAGCTTTCGGGTGCACCGAAGAGCGCCATGATGGCATCCCCCATGAATTTGTCTATGGTGCCACCGTGCTTGTTGATTATCTTTCCCATCTTTGCAAAATAGGAATTGAGGAAGGAGACTATGAGCTCAGGCTTGTTTTTTTCGCTGATGGCGGTAAAGTCGCGGATGTCGGCAATCAGTACGGCAACCCGCCGCTTTTCGCCTACGCGCGCCGTGAGGGAATCTTCTTCCGAGATGATGTTGTCGATAATCGTGGGCGGCAGAAAGCGGGAGAACGCTTTCTTTATGCGCAGTTCAGATTCGTTTGTCTGCTTGAAAAGCAGTGCCTTTTTTATCAGCGCGGTGTAGGTGCTGATGAAAAAGTCTATGCGCTCGCGGGTGCGGATGTTTATTGCGGCCTCCGTGCACTTTGCGAGGTGCACCGTGCAAAGCTCATTGTTCTTCCTGTCAAGCGGAAAGCACTCATAGCTCCGTATCTGCATATTCTCCGGCGTGTCGCTGGCAAAGGCGCTTACTCTGGAAGACGCCGCCTGCCAGTTGTAGTCGGCACGGTTTGAAATGATTGCCTGAAAGTCCGTACGGACAATCTGCTGGAAGTCAGCAAATTCGCTCTGTCCGAGGGATTCCGCCTTTCTGTATGTCTCCTGAATATGTGTGTCATTGAGGATGATTGCCATAGCATCATACGGATAGATACTGTAGAGGCTGTCTGCCATGTTGTCTATGAGTGCGTCGAGCTTATAGATGTGCGTCTCGGCATTGTATGCTTCCCGCACGACGTAGAGCTCGAAAAGCTCCTTGTCAAAGGCATCAGTGATGAGCTTTACCAGTTCTCCGTATGAGGGAGTGGTGACAGGCGGCAATTCCCGCCCGCTGTATTTCTCTATGGTGAGCGAGATGAGCGAAAGCAGCTCTTTGTTGTGGGAATCCTTTATCTGGTAGTAGCCGTCGCTCTTGCAGCTGGATGTCCAGAAGCTGTAGACGTTCTTGTCATCTATAGAACAGATGATGAGCCCCGTGTCGGCAAGCGAAGGGGTGTTGCGTATGATGCGCACGAATGCGTAGACATCGATGACGGGAAGCGCCACGTAGAGCAGGGCGCAGACAGGCTGTTCCTTGACCAGCTTTAAGAGCGCGTCGAGCCCGTTCTTCGCTTCAATGACGTTGAAGCCTGCCGCCTCTAATTCGGTGCGGAGCATGGTGCGTACCGTGGGAGAGTCGAATGCGATGAGTATTTTTTCCTTAGCCACCTAAAAACTCCTTTACCGCCTGCAAGAGGTTGCCGCGTTGGAAATCTGATTTGACGATGAAAGCCTGTGCGCCAGCCGACAGGAACTGCTCCTTTGCCTCCGGGTCGTAAGCTCCTGAAACGATGATGACGGGGGTGTCCGCATGCTGCTCCATGCGCCTGACGTTGTTGAGCAGCATGATGCCGTCCATGCGCGGCATATTTATGTCCGTTACGATTGCGTCTATCGGTGTGGATTTCAGTTTTTCGAGCGCATCAATGCCGTCTACCGCAGTTTCGACGAGGTAGCCGGAGCTTTCAAAGATGGTCTGCTCTATCTGGCGCGTCGTGGTGGAGTCATCCACGATGAGCACCGTATGCGTCTTGTTCTGGTTCTTCGTGTTGTATTTCTTTATGTCGTAGGAAACGAGCTTTCTCAGCCGCTCCATGATGTTCGGCACGTCGAGTATCGGGATGATGGCGTAGTTTTCGTCAAAGACTATGCCCTGCAGGGAATCCATGCTCTGCAAAATGACGGGGAGGGGATTGACGATGAGGTTTTCATACTGGTCAATGGAATCAACGGTGATGCCTATGTGCGTTTCCAGATATTCAAGCACGATTATAGACGCGGAATCCACGACCTTCTGCTTGCCCAGAATGGAAGAGAGGTGGTAGACAGGCACAAGGTGCTCGTTGAGCCTGATGAAAGTCTGCTCCTGTATCGTGGTCTTTGTCACAGAGTCCGCATCGACAATCTCGTAGATGTAGTTTGCGGGCAGCATAAACTTCATTCCGCCGCAGCAGATGAACAGCCCCTCCTGCGTTGCGAGCGTGAGGGGAATGAGCAGCTCAAAGGTAGTCCCCTTGTGCTCCTGCGAATAGAGGTGCATCTTTCCCTTGATGGCTTCCATCGAAGAGCGCACCACGTCAAGCCCCACGCCGCGGCCGGAGAGCAGGGTAGGCTTTTCGGCAGTGGAAAAGCCGGACATAAAGAGGAACTTTTGCAGCTCGCTTTCCGAATAGGCGGCGATTTCCTCCCTTTGCTCGGGGTTTATCTCTATCGCTTTCCGGCGTATCTTTTCGTACTGAATGCCGCGCCCGTCATCGCTGATGCTTATCCTGATGTTGTTGGACACCTGCGCCGCATGGATGGCAATCTTTCCCCGCTCAGCCTTGCCTAACGCAAGCCGCTCCTCTTTTGGCTCTATGCCGTGGTCAAGGCTGTTTCTTACAAGGTGAAGCATGATGGGACGGAGCTGTTCAAGGATAACCTTGTCGAGCAGGAAGCTGGTCTGGGGAATGTCGAAATCTATGTCCTTACCTGACTGGATGGCATCTTTTTCAAGTTCCTGCTTGAGGGGTGTGAGCACTATGTCGAGCGGGAGCATCCGCAGGTTGAGTATCTGGTTCTGCGTTTCAAAGATAGCTTCCTCTATGCGGGAAAGGTCTTCTTTAAGCTGATTTGAAAGCTGCTGCTTTTCCAGCTGTTTCTTGAAGCGGAACTGGCGGATAATGATGGTGCTGAACGACTTGACGATGGCGTTTATCCTCTCGAGGTCAATCCGTATGGAGGTGATATTCTCCAGATTTTCCCCTGTATCTGCCTTGGCTTGCTCTTCTCCCTGCTCGTTCAGCGAGTCCATCGTAAAAAAGAGACCGGAAGAAGCCTTTTCGTATATCTCCAACAGGGCGCTTATGTCATAGTCATCGTTGCCGTCCTCGGCAATGCGGGAAAGCATTTTCTTGATGTAGTCCGCCGTGCTGAACGTGAGCTGTACGATTCTGTCCGTCAGCTCGTATTTTTCCTCGCGAATGCCTTTGAAGACATCTTCGATCCCGTGCGCGGTTTTCTCTATGGTGTTGAAGCCGAGCATACGCGCCGTGCCCTTGATGGTGTGCAGCTGGCGCAAAAGTTTTGTGAGCTGTTCCTTGTCGTCAGGCACTTTTTTCAATGCAATGATGCCGTCATTGATTCCTGCGAGGTTTTCTGATGTTTCGGCGATAAAGCCTTCGATAAATGCTTTTCTGTCAAAGGGCATACGCTATCCCTGTCTGCCCGTGTAATTGCGGCATAAAAGCAAGAAATACTCCGGGCTGAACTGGCTTATGAGGAAATTATAGCACGTTTTGCCATTTTGTACATAGCTTTCAATAGCCTTTGCGCAGGAAGAAAATGCCTGCAAAGCCTTTTCGTTCTGCTCTTGCCGCTGTATCATGCCGAGCTGGAACCATGCGGGCCAGAACTCCTTGTTGAGCAGCGTTGACTTTGTAAAGCAGTCTGCGGCTTCCGCTCCCTGCTGTTTTTCCGTGGCAAGCAAGCCGAGGAAGTAGTATTTGAATTCCATATTGTGCGGGGGGAAGTACATATCCCCGAGTATCTTTTCCGCCTGAGCCACATCGTGCTTTTCCAGCGCGGCAGAGAAATTCGCGTAAAACGTCTCTAAGCCCTCATCCTTTTTGGAACGCGGAGGCGGGCTCAGTTGCGGCTTTTTGACTTCTTGAGGGGGCGGCGGCGCGGAGATGCGCTCCTGAGTGCTGGCAATGCGGCTCGTTTCCGCTTTGGGCAGCAGGGAGAAAGCAGGAGATGAAACAGCGGCGCGTTTTTTGAGGTAGTAGACTGTCCCCGTGTGCTCTTTTTCAAGCAGCATATCGGGAGTGCAGTCAATGCTTGCTATCTCATTCACCGACAGAAAAAGCAGTCCGCCCGTTTTGAGGCTCTTGCTGAGCTTTGCCAGAATGTTATGCCGCATCTGCGGGGAAAAGTAGATGAAGACGTTTCTGATAAAGATGAGGTCTACGCTTTCATTTGGGAATGGCGGCAATTCGGGAGAAGAGAGACTATAATAGAAGATTTTTATCGCTTTGAGGGTTTCTTCGGCAACCGTAAGCTTGTCCTGCTCCTTTGTGCCGAGCAGGTTCAGGAGCGGAGCGTATTTTTTCCCGTCCACCCGCAGCGAATTCTGCACATAGACCCCCGCCTTGAGCTTGGCGAGGGCGCCTGTATCGATGTCAGATGCGTAGACATCTGCCTGCAGTCCGCAGTGCCTGGCAAGCGCGTAGAGAGAAAGCGCTTCTTCTCCGGTGGAACACGCCGCGCTCCAGAGGGAAAGCCTTTCGTTCAGGCGGGCAGGGAAAAAATGCTCTTTTAAGAAGTCAAACTGCTGTTCCTCGCGGAAAAAGTAGGTTTCATTGATGGCTGCCTCGTCGGTGAGAAGCTTCAGCTCTTCCTGGTTCGCGTTTACATATTCGGCGTAGTCGTCTATGGACATGCCAAGGCTTTCAAGACGCTCCTTGATGATGCTTTCCATAAAGAGTTTGTGGGCGTTGTTGATGATAAGCCCGCTGTGAGACTGCAGAACAGAAAAAATGGCTTCCAGAGACATGCCGCCTGCCTACTGTATGAGTGATTTCACGTATGGCGCAATCTGCGTGAGGGCGAGCACCTTTTTTGCCGCCCCCGCGTCGATGGCGGCTTTTGGCATACCGAAGACCACGCAGCTGCTTTCCGCCTCGGCTATGGTGTAGCCCCCGTTCTTCATGATGCGGGAACAGCCTTCCGCGCCATCCCTGCCCATGCCGGTGAGCAGGACGGCGATAGCCTTGTTTTTGAGCACCTCTGCGGCGCTGAAAAAGAGTTTGTCCACCGCAGGTTTCAGGAAGTAGAGCGGCGCGTCATCGTTTAACTGCAAGAGGTAGGTGTTTGAGGTCCTCGTTTTGCCTATCATCAGGTGGTGCCCCGCAGGTGCAAGGTAGACATGACCGGGCAGCGGCTCTGTGCCGTTCTGGGCAAGCTCCACATGCAGCCCCGTCGTGTCGTTGAGCCATTTGGCAAACTGCACGTCAAAGGCATCGTCTATGTGCTGTGCGACAAGGATGGGCAGGGGGAACGCTGAACCGAGTCCCTGCAAGACGGTCTGCACTGCGGCGGGACCTCCCGTCGAAGCACCGATGAGCAGGATGTCATAGCTGTTTTTCTTCTGTTCGGAAGGACCGCCGGTGAACAGCGACAGGCTCACTTCCTCGCTGCCGTCGTCCTGCACCGTGCCGGATTTCTTCTTCTTGTGGTTTTGGGCGATTAGATATATCTTGTCGTAAAAATCCTTGAGCATGGCGGCGGTCATGCCTGCGAATTCCGGCTTCCGCACCACTTCGAGCGCGCCTGCAGCAACGCACTGGTATACAACATCCATGGAATCTTCGGTGGAAAAGCCTATCACGGCGGGGGAGGAGTTCGCCAGTATGCGGGAAGTTGCCTCTATGCCGTTCATGACGGGCATATTGATGTCCATGATTATCAGATCAGGGGAGAGCTGTCTGTTCTGCGCGATGGCTTTGAGTCCGTTTTCTGCCTCGCCCACAACGGTAAAACGCGGGTCTTCTTTTATGACCTGTTTGAGCATGGCCCGCACAAGTGCGGAATCATCAACAAGGAGGACTTTTATCATGTTTCCCTTCCCATAGCTTTATAAATTGTGCTGCGTTCAGCACGTACTGAATTTTTTCTTCGGTAAAGCGGATTGCCGTAATGCCAAGCCGTCCCAGATGCAGTGCCAGAAGCTCTCCCGCTTCTGCGAAGGATTCCTCTTCAAGCTGAACTAAGGCGAGTGGAGCCCCTGTGGTCAGTGCGCCCCCGTTCAGGGAGAGCAAGGTCTTTCCATGCGCCGGAAGGACGGGCTTTTCCCTGTAAAAGAGCTTTCCCAGAATGTGGTCCAGCGATATGTCTTTAAGGGAGCAGGCATAGGAGCCTGACTGCACCTGTTCCTGCGGAATGAGGATGTCGAAGCTCCCGAAATCAAGACAGGCAAACCACTCAGCTGTTTTCAAGGTCTGCCCGCACTTTGTCTATGATATGCTCTGTCGCTATAAGCGGGACGAGCCTGTCCTTGCAGCTCAGCGTGCCGGAAAAAAACGGCATTTCGTTCTGGTTTGCAAAATCCTGCGCGTTGGTCGATGCCCCGTTCTGGAATTCTTCTACATCGCTTATCTGGAACGCGACACCCTGCTTGTCTTTGAGCACGAGGAACATACGCTTTGTCTGCGCTTCTTCGCCCTGCATGAGGGCAAAGTCTATGACGGCGATAGGGCTGTTGTAGCAATTTATGATGCCTTTCAGGTAGTCAGGTGCGAAGGGAATAGGAAAGATGAGGTTGTTGCGCACAATTTCTTTCACTGCTGAGGAATCTATCGCATAACTCTGCTTGCCGGCTTTGAAAATAAGCCACGCTTGATCCTGAACGGCATCAGTCATATAAGATTTATTATAGCTTATTTTGTGCAAAGGCACAAGCTATTTATTCATAATAGTTATTTCCACACGCCTGTTCTTAGAGCGGTTTTCCTCCGTATCGTTGGGTGCGATGGGCTTGGTATCGCCGAAGCCTTGGGTGATGATGTGCTCCCGTGTGCGGACGCCCAGTTCTACGAGGTAGTCGGCGACGGCGGCGGCGCGCTCTTCGCTCAGCGGCTGTGCGGGGCGGCCTATGTTGGACTTTGCCGTGTGCCCTGCGACCATGATGTCGTTGTCGGCATAGGCTGGAGTCTGGAGGATTCTGGCAAGCTGCTCCAGCTTGGTGAATTCCGTGCTCCTGAGCGTGGCGCTTTCCGCTTCAAACTGGATGTTTTCTATAGAAATAGTCACACCGATGTCTGTGCGGCGGACGGTCACGTTGTTTTCAAGACCGAGGTCGCGTACCTGTGCCTGCAGAAGGTCAAGGCTGCCGTCAGCATTGGTGAAGTTCGTCGTCGCATCGCAGAAGAGACGCACCAGCTCCTGCTGAGACTTATGGCGGGATTTGAGGAAAAGCGTCTTGCTGTCCTCGTCATAGATATAGCCGGAAGAATTGTACGCCTCAAAATTTGGGTCGGAGCGGAAGCGTATCTTCTGGATTTCAATCTGCGAATGAAAGGTGGGTACCCCCGTCACAGTCAGATAGTGCGTGCGCTCGGTGGGGAAGTCGATGGTCATATTCACCGTGCCGTTGGTTTCCAGCTTGTAGGAGATGTCAGAGGCACAGGTCCACGCCCACACCGGTGAATTGCCGTAGTAGCCCAGTATGAGTGTATGGGGATAGTAGGAATTGTCCCTCACGAGGTGGGGATACAGCTCTGCTATCGTATCGAGGTCAAAGCTTGCCGCCTCCAGCTCTTGGTTCACGATGATTCGCCCCGTATCGCTGAACTCGTTCTTGTTCCGCGCCTTGCCGTAGTTGATGAGCGCCTGTCCGATGTAAATCTTGTCCGTGGCAGAGAGGGCATCTTCTCCCTCCGCTTCGATAAACGTCACTGCCCCCTCGTCAAGACGGATGCGGCGTGCTATGGCTTGGGTGCAGGCTTCCGTCGCCGAGTTCAGACGGGTGGCAAGCGTGCTGTCTGCGCGCCTGATAGTGCTGTAGACGGAGAGGATGCTTGCCGCCTGCTGTAAGGTGGGGGCAAAGTCTTCCTTGCTTGACGGCATATCAAGGAAGGAGAGAGCCGTCTGCGTCTTTTTTTCGCACAGGATATAGTCAGCTATGCCGTCTATGCGGTATGCCTCCAAGTCTTTGTCGGTGACTGCCGCCTGCATCTTGCTGCCAAGTTCCTTCGTCTTTGCCACAAGGCTACGGTTCATCGCCCGCAGATTGCCAAAGAAAGGCACGGAGAGGTAGCTCCGCGAACTGCCCGACTTGAATGCCGCAGGAATAGCGTTGACTGCCGACGTATACTGCCCGCGGGAGCCCATTTCCGCCACATAAGCGGTGATGGCGCTTTCCGAAAGCGATGCGGGGGCTTCCGTGCGCACACGGGTGAATTCTTCCACCAGCTTGTCCCGCAGGCTGTTCAGATTTGCCGTGTACAGGCTTTCCTTGTTGCGCTCTGTTTCAAGCTCTGCTATGTCGGTGAACTCAAATCCCTTTTCTGGAACATAAGTCGCATAGCTTGCGGTCATGGCACCCTGCGTAAAGACGAGCATATTGTCGGACAGGCGGGGGGCGGTAAAGGCGTAAACGTCATTTTTTGAGCTGAGCAGAATGCTGCGCTCTGTCTGCTCGCTTGCCGTGTAGTTTGGGGCAACGGTATAGGGGATGGCGATGGTGTCAAAGCCTTCCGCAGGGCTCGCGCTGATGGAAAGCCCCGCGTCGTCATCCTTGTCTGAAACTGAAAAAGTAATCGCAGAGCCATCTGTAAAAGTAAATCGCGCCGAATTGTCATCCGGCTGCTGCCAGGAGGCGAGCACAAGCTTGCTGTTCCTGCCGTCTGCGGCGCTCGCGGTGGCGGGTGTCTTTTCGTTCGCGGTGAAGGTGAGCCCCTTAAAGCTCAGCTGTAATTGGTTCTTGAGCTTCACCGTGTCTGTTGCTTCCGAGGTGTCCTGAGCGAGGCTTATCTTGAGCAGTCCGATGGATTTTGATATAATGGATTCTGCCTTAAACTGTAAAACAAAGAGGCCTATGATGATTGCCGCATAGAGGACGCTCAGTCCCGCAAACTTTACTAATGGATGTTTACGCATTGCACACTATTGTAGCTATTCCGAGGAGAAAAGGCAAGATACATAAGAGCGCCCATTTTTGTTTAATCATTCAGCATTTGTTTCTGATTGTCCCTCGGGTATGGTAAAATTTCCCCCAGCAGTGATATATACGCCGCCTCCATGCTTGCTATGTGACGGTCTCGTGGATGCCGTTCGTTTTTGAACAAAAGAGTACAAAGGTTCTGCTAGAAAACCTATGCAATTTGAGTAATCCAGTATACAAAATGCATAAAATATGATACTGTTCTATACATGATTATTAAACCTGTTCGGAAACAAAGTTTCCGAACAGGTTTATTGTCTTTCGCAATAAGCAAATCGATTTCTTTCTTGTCCTTGTCACGGTAAAAATAAAATAGACGCTTATGGCAAATATCTCCCCCTATGGAGGGAGATGTTTGTTGTATTTCTCCTCCTATAGGGGGAGATGTTGCGCAAACGTTGTAAAGCATGCTATACTTGCCCGTATGGACAAGGACAAAATCAAGGGTATTATCCTTGAAAATCAGGCATTTGTCAGGGATATTCCCCTGCTGAAACGCGAAATACAGGTTTCTCCCCGCTTTAACTATATTTTTGTAGGCCTGCGCCGTGCTGGAAAGTCATACTTCCTGTACCAGTGCATACAGGCTTTGCTTGGGCAGGGACATACCGTGGATGAAATCCTATACTTCAATTTTGAAGACGACAGACTTGACGGCATAGGGCTGGGGGATTTGGACCTGCTGCTTCAGTGCTATGGCGAGCTTTTCAGATACAAGCCCTTCGTTTTCCTTGATGAAATCCAGATAGTGGACGGGTGGGAAAAGTTCGCCCGCCGCCTTGCGGACAGCAAGTATAGCGTCTGCATTACGGGTAGCAATGCGAAAATGCTTTCCAGGGAGATGGCATCTGTCCTTGGTGGGCGATACCTTGTACAGAATGTCTTTCCCTTTTCTTTTAAGGAATACCTTTCCATAAGCGGTATCCAGACCGATGCCGTCTCCCTGCTTAGGGACAAAAACCTCATTGTTCGGGAATTTGAAAGCTATTTTTACAACGGCGGACTGCCGGAGCTTCGCTATGCACAGGGGGCTGAAAAACGGATGTGGCTTTCCAATCTATACAATAAAATTTATCTGGGAGACCTGATCTCCCGCTATAAACTGAGGAATGAACGTGCAGTAAGGCTGCTGATAAAAAAGCTTGCCGAAAGCATAAAGCAGCCTTCGTCCTATACAAGACTTGTAAATATCATTTCGTCCTGCGGGATGAAGGTCAAGGCAGAGACGGTGGCAGACTATATCCAGTTTGCGGAGGATGCCTGGCTGGTCTTCCATGTTGAGAACCTTTCCGCAAAGCTTGTTGAGCGGGATGCCGTCAAGAAGTACTATATAAGCGATAACGGCATACTGAGCCTCTTTCTTTCGGACCCGAACACCTCCCTGCTCGAAAACCTCGTTGCCATAACGCTGCTGCGGAGGGGCAATGAATTTTTTTTCTATCGCTGTAGCGATTTTGAGGTCGATTTTGTTATTCCAGACGAGCAGACCGCTATACAGGTCTGCTACAATATCTCTGATGAAGAAACAAAGCTGCGGGAGTTTTCGGCGCTGCGTTTGCTCGGAAAACGGATGGAACTGAAAGTCTATATCGTAGTCTCTAAGGACAACGAGGAACTTGTGGAATACGAGGGAATACAGATACAAATCGTCCCCCTGTGGCGTTGGCTTTTGTCTTAGTTTCTGCTCACTTGCAAAATGTCCCCCTAAGGACTACAATATGCCCATGATGGATATCCACAGCCGTTTTACTCAGTCAGTCATTACTGCCATGCGCCGCGATGTACAGGAAGCGCACGGAAACGAGGTCTTCTGGTCTGGTTCCATCAATGCGGGCGGCAGGGTTGTGGACGTAAGGGT
>CAKZZK010000217.1 GCA_937885235.1 uncultured Treponema sp. | reverse complement strand
ACTTGCGACAGACGGATTAACAGTCCGTTGCTCTACCAACTGAGCTAAGGGAGCAAACATTCATAGCTGAATGTGTTATCACTATATATAAAATGCCAAATCTTGTCAATAGCATTGATGTAAAAATATTGTGAAATTCCCACTAGACGAAGTATGGTAAAAGCGCTAGTATCTGCGGATTATGACGAAGGATTTGACAGAGGGCAAGCCCCTTTCCCTGATTCTTGGTTTTTCAATTCCGGTGTTGCTGGGCTACCTGTTCCAGCAGTTCTACAGTGTGGCAGATACCATCATCGTCGGTAAATGCATTGGCGTGCAGGCTCTTGCCGCCGTCGGCTCGACGGGAGCCGTCAACTTTCTCATCATTGGCTTTGTGTGCGGTCTGTGCGGCGGCTTTGCCATTCCCATAGCGCAGCGCTTTGGCGCGAAGGACTACGGCAAGATGCGCTGCTATGTGGCAAACACCATCTACCTCTGCCTCTTTTTTGGCTGCATCATGACCATCTTCACCGTCATCTTCTGCCGCCAGCTCCTGCTCGTCATGAAGACGCCGGAAGACATCGTCTCTCAGGCGGACAGCTATATCAAAATCATCTTTGCCGGCATTCCGCTCATTTTCCTCTATAATATGGTGTCTGCCATCATCCGCGCGCTTGGAGACAGCAAGACGCCCGTCTACTTCCTCGTGATGAGCGCGGTGCTCAACATTGTCCTTGACCTGCTCTTCATCATTGTCTTTCACTGGGATGTGCAGGGGGCTGCCCTTGCCACAGTCATCTCGCAGGGCGTTTCAGGCATTGCCTGCGTCTTCTATATGCGCAAGCATTTCGAGATCATCAGGTTTGCAAAGGTAGAGGGACGCTTTAACGTTTCCTACTGTGCCGCCCTCTGCGGTGTGGGCATTCCCATGGGCTTGCAGTATTCCATCACCGCCGTGGGCAGCGTCATCTTGCAGACTTCGGTGAATATGCTTGGTTCCGCAGCGGTGGCGGCGGTGACTGCCTCGGGCAAGGTGAGCATGTTCTTCTGCGCCGTTTATGATTCCCTCGGAACGACCATGGCTACCTACGGAGGTCAGAACACGGGCGCCGCAAAGATTGACCGCCTCGGCATAGGCGTGCGGGACAGCATGATTATCGCTTCTGTGTATGCTGTGCTTGTCTTCTTCCTCTATCTTGTGGCGGGAAAATATCTGGTCATGCTCTTTGTGGACGGGGGCGAGCAGGAGATTTTGCGGAACGCGCGGCTCTTCCTGCTTGAAAATGCCTCGTGCTACATCCTGCTTGCCGCCGTGAACATCTTCCGCTTTATGATTCAGGGCATGGGGTACAGCCGCTTTGCCATCTTCTCCGGCGTCTTTGAGATGATTGCCCGCGCGCTCATGGGAATCTTCATGGTGCCGCGCTTTGGCTTTGTGAGCGCAGGCTTTGCCTCTCCGTTCGCGTGGCTGCTCGCAGATATCTTCCTTGTTCCCGCCTTTATCCACTGCAAGCACAAGCTGGAAAAAATGCTGGTGCACGCATAAGCTGAAAAAATCTCACTTTTTCTGGTGAAATAACCAGAAGCCGTGCTATAATTAAGCTCGAGGATATGGGTATGCATGAATTATGTCTTGATCACAGCTTGAAAAAACGCACGGTTATTTCCACCGCAGCGCTCGCTGTGCTTTCTGCGCTTGCCGTCTGCGTTATCAGGCTAGACTCCAATACCGTCATTCCCTTCGGCGACCAGTTCTTTGCATACTCGGACAGCTTCGTCATGGTGGCGGCGGGAATTGGCGGCATGGGGAGCGGAATGCTTTCGTTCTGCATCCTCTTTATTGTGGAGACGGTAAAGACAGACGGTTCCTTTACCGGATTGTATGCGCTCTCGACATATCTCATCATAATCATGCTTGCCTCGTGCCTTGCACACAAAGGCTTCTTTAAGGGCTGGAAAAAGCCCCTTGTCTCAGCCCTGTTGCTTGCGTCCTGTCTGGCGTTCCTCTGGCTGATAACTTTTACCCTGCTGCTTTCCGGCACGGAGACGGAGAATGCCTTTTCCGGCATCGGTTTCCGAAAGCTCTTTATCTGTGCGCTTCCCGAAAGCCTTGTTTCTGCAGCCGTCATAACCGCCTGGTTCCGCTTTGCGCCCGAGGGCATAAAGCTGTACGTTGGAGCAGGATGGCGGTATGTAGAAAGCTGTGAATGCAATGTCAAGGGGGGAGAGCACAGCTATGTCCTTGCACGGCGCGTCATAGTCTGTTCCCTGTTTGAAGCCGGACTCTTATGCATTGCCGCCATAATCTTCTCTGATATTCAGCAGGCAATAAGGGAAGGGCGTGCTATTTCTTTCTATTGTATCTTTGCTTCGTGGCGGGGAAATTTGCAGCTTGCTTTGCTCCACCTCTGCGCGGATGTTCCGCTTGCCTATGGCTTTAACCTTGTGCTGATGAAGTATGTCATCACGCCGATAAACGAGATGGCTCATGTCATGGAGCATTACTTTGCGGGAGACAACACTGCCCTTGCTTCCTTCCCCGACTTGGATATCCATTCAGGTGATGAGATTGAAAACCTGTACAAGAGCCTGCGGAAAATGGTTGCGGACATGGCGGGCTACCTTGATATGTGGGAGCGGCAGGCGCAGCTGGAAAGCGACCTTAAGCTTGCGGCAAACTCCAACAAGGCAAAGAGCGACTTCCTTTCTTCCATGAGCCACGAAATCCGCACGCCGATAAACGCCGTCATCGGCATGAACGAGATGATTCTGCGCGAGAGCACCGACAAAGCCGTGCTCCAATACGCAAGCGACATAAAAACCGCCAGCAGCTCGCTTCTTAACATCATCAATGAAATCCTTGATTTTAACAAAATCGAAGCGGGCAAAATGGAGATAATCCCCGTGCAGTACGAGCTAAGCTCGCTGGTGAACGACTTGGTGAACATGATTCAGACGCGCGCGG
>CAKZZK010000216.1 GCA_937885235.1 uncultured Treponema sp. | reverse complement strand
CCCGCCGCATCTCGATCGTGGAGTGGCTGGTCTCCGGGTCAACGCTCCCCGCGTGGGCCACGCTCACGGCAAGATCAACGTCGCGCATGATCTCCGAGTACACGATGTCGTCTATGTCGCGGATGCGGAGCGGGCCGTCTTTTTCCGAGCCGCTCCGGCGGCGGGTGAACAGCACGTACTCGACGGCGGGACATTCGATGTCCGCTGGGGAGAACCAGTCCGCCTGCGCGTAGATTTCCGCAATCAGGTTCTCCCTGTAGAAGACCTTTTGCAGACCGCATTCGTAGTCCGCAATCCAGCGTCTGCCTTTCAGGGAGGCGACGGCCTTCTTGGGCTGAATCTGGTTGCCCGCGAACATGAGGCTCTTGTCCTTGTCCAGCTCTTCGGGAAGCTTCAGGTATAGCTCTCGGAAGACCTGCTTGAAGGGCTGCACCAGCTGCCGGTCAAAGACCTTTTTCTGCCACTCGTGCCAGTGGCCGCCCCGGTACAGGTCGTAAGCGTGGGCGATGCGGAGCTGCGTGCTGGCGGGAACCTCGTGTGCCGTGTCGTCATACCCGGTCAGGGATATGCCGCCGCCCGCAGCCGAAAGGAAGCCTGCCGTGCCACCTGCGTCCTCCGCCGTCACGAAGACCAGGGCGGAGACCAGGGGGCTGACGACGGGGTTTTGCAGCAGGGCCGTAAGCTCCCCGGCGGGTATGCTCACCTTGTCGGTCATGAAGTTCTCGAGCATGCTGCGGGTGCGGGAGTGCTGCTCTTTCAGCCGCTTGTACACGTCCTGCATATATGCCGCCCGCTCGTCCTTCTTGCAGGCTGCGGGAACGCTTTTTAAAAGCTTCTCGCTGCCCCGCTTGCGACATTCCAGGGCGGGCTTTCCCGTGCCGTCCGCCGCAAGCCGCAGCTCGTAGGCGGCGTCGCCCCCTGCGCCTATGGCCTGCCAGCCGAACAGTTCGCGGACCTTGTCGATCAGTGCGCTTTCCATCGTCAGGTTCAGGCGGTTCACGTCTGTGTAGCCTGCCGAGCGGGAAAGGTTCTCAAGGGCAATCTCCATTGCCTCGCCCTCGCTCTGCCTGCGCTGCGCCCCGAACTGGCGGCTTTCCTTCTTGAACTGCTGCAGGAATTCGTAGCGGTGCAGGAGCCGGGCCTGCTTGTCCTCGCCGCGTGCGCCTTCGGGAGCGAGGGGGATGAGCGGGTAGCTCATCAGCAGGTCCTTGTTCCTCGCGCGGTTTATCTCCGCTTCCAGCTCCTTCTCCGTGACGCGGCCCAGCGCGGCATCGGCAAACTTGCGGGCGCGGGAGTGGCGGCTGCCGTCGCTGATGTACTTCGCGCTCTCATAGAGCTTGTCGAACACCTCCTCCCCCAGTTCCGCGTAGACCTCGCTGAACCAGTTCAGGTCGAAGGCCCCCTTGTCCAGCTCCTCGCTCGTGAGCGGGGTATATTTCGCGATGAGGGCGGTGTCCCTCTGGTCGTTCCAGCTTTCCCTCATGTGGGCGATGAAGTAGTAGCAGCCGCTTTCCAGTGCGCGTATGCCTAGCACCTGGGAGAGCAGGGGAATCCACGCGGGGGCGTACATGGCAAGCTCGTAGAGCTTCTGTTCGCCTATGCCGAGCCGCTGTATGAGGGTACGCATCTGCTCCGCGCTGTCGCCCTCTGCGGGACGGCTTACCCTGATGAAATGGCTCAGGCAGTGGTTGCGGGCCGTGGGAGATGCGGACCAGGATGCGGCGCGCTCGAAGGGCGCTTTTCCCAGTGCCTGCACAAGACGGAGCGTGCTGTCCGCACCGTACACCGCTTGTATGGAGTCCACAGAGGCAGAGCAGGACGAGGGGCTGTCGCCCCGCCTCAGCTCGTTGCCCACCACCGTGTCCACAAGCCGCATGTATACGGCGGATACGTTCTTGTCCTTGCTTGCGTAGAAGCTTTCCGCGCCCATGCTTTTTCTGAAGGGGGCAATGCGGATAATGCCGTAGTACATGCTGTCCTCGCTGATGAGGCCGAGCCTGTAGGCGCGGAAGTAGTCCTGCGCGTTGAGCGGGTTGAAGCGGTCGTAATGATTCGGCGCGTCATGCTCCGCATAGCCTGCCTGCTCGGCAAGGGCGTACCACATCTTGAAGCTTTCGGCAAAGTCCTCGTCGGACAGCGGGGCAAGCCTGTCTGCCTGCTTGTATGCTATGCCCTGTATTTTGTCGTTCTGCTCTGCAAGCTCAGTTATTGCTCTGATTTGCCAGATCCGGCACTGCTCGGGAAAAGAGTTTTTGGCGGGAATCCAGAAGTCTTCCCTGTCGGTGCTGGTTGTCAGGTACCAACATATCCCGTCCATCAGCTGTTTGAAAAAGGCCTTGTCGCATACGCTTTGTATCAGCGCCTCTGCCACGTCCTTGAAAAGCGAGCGGTATATGCCCGGAATGAAGTACTGGTATTCCCCCGGCCGCACGTCGCAGAGCTTTCCGAATGCCGCCCTCGTGATTCTGGCACACTTCTTCTCGTGCTCTGCCATTTCGTCTGTTTTCCCGCCTGTTTTTCCGGCTATCGAGCCTATCAGCTGCCGTGCCGCAGCCAGAATGGCCGAATCCTGCTTGGGCAGGAGGGCCAGCAGGTAGAGCTGCACGAGCGTGACGGGGTTTTTTATGTGCTCTTCGTAGAAGCCCGTCCACAAGTCCGGGAAGGGGAGAAGGCCTATTGCCCGCTCGGCCTCCCTCTGCGCACTGTTCAGGTAGCCTGCCTTGAGATGCGTCCCCTTTTCGCCCAGCAGGTGGTTTTCTCCGAATATGTCGGTGTACTCGTCGTTCTGGTGGGAGATGACCAGCTGGTCAAAGGCCTCTATGATGGCGACAAGCTGCTTTTTGTCGGCGGCGCGGACGGTATCGGCTACGGCGGTATCTCGGTGCAGCTCGGCGGGGGAAAAGTGCGTCAGCTTGTCCTTGTCATAGAGCGCGTCAAGGGAGGCGGGCGGCTCGTCCTGCCCGCTGACGGCGCTTTCTCCCGGGGCAGACCGGAAGGCGAAGATCGTCTGCATCAGAAGCTTCTCTTTTTCCGTGGGCTTGGCAATGGCGCGCACCGCGTCCTCGAACTGCGTCCAGCCAAGGCTGCGGTGCCCGAGGCTTTCGTTCCCGTCCTTCAGCCGCCTGATGAAGTCCAGCGCGGCAAAACGCTCGCCCTCGTTCTTCGCGGCGAGCAGGCGGCGGACGGAGGCTGCAAAGCCCTGGTCATCCTGCCGCGCGATCAGGCCGCTCACCAGCGTGCGCAGCCTGTCGTCCTTGTAACGCAGCTGCGGCTCCAGAAGGCGGAAGTCCTCTTCGCCCAAAGACACGTCGTCCAGAAGCTTCGCCGCCGTCTCGCGCAGCGTCCTGTTCGCCACCGCCCGCACGGCGAAGTCCCGGTCGGCCCTGCTGTCCCGCACGTGGAGCAGCCGGCTCATCGCTCTCGGCCCGATTGACGCGTTTTCCAGCATCTCGTAGGCGGCTTCCTGCGGCAGCGAGCCGGGAATGCGGACGGCCATGACGAGCAGGCGGGCCGCAATGTCCTGCTTGGAGATGCTCACGCTGTACCAGGGGAAGGTGCAGGGGGAGAACTCCTTGGGCTTCTTCCCCTTGCCCAGCTGCCGGAAGAAGCCCAGCAGGATGTCCGCGTGGAGCCGCGCTTTTTCCAGGTCACCGCCAAAGCAGACGGGCGGCATGGCGGGCTGTCGCCCCCACGGATTGTCGTTGTCCTCGTACCACCATACGGTGCTGACGGTGGAGCTGTCGTCAAGGTAGGTCGGCAGGAAGGCCGCCAGCAGCTCCAGGTCGTCCCGATGCGTCTCGACGGCATACTCGGCGGCCTGAGCGTAGAAACTGCGGTCATTCAGGAAGCGGTTGTAGTAGGCGCAAACCAGAAGCTGGTTCCGCGTTCCCGTCCTGATGAGACTGCGCACGGCTTCCAGCGCGTCCTCCACCTCGTAGAAGCCGGTCGCCCAGAGCGCGGTCAGCAGCTCCATCGCGTCCTCGCTGTGCAGGAGCGTTTGCCGCTCGTCCTCGTTGTAGAGGCAACGCTGCATGAGGGCGAGGGTCTTTTTGGAGACGCGCTCCGCCGCGTTTTCGTTGAACATGCCTATCCAGGTGGCCACTGCCCGCTTGACACTGGAAAAACGGATGAGGTCGTTTTCCACAATGACGGCAAAGAGCGTGTCGAACGCGGCGGTCGTGCCGCAGTCCATGTTCTCGCAGATTGCCTGCCGCAGCCCCTCCTGCAGGCGGGCGGCGAGCAGCAACTTGCCCAGCAGCTCGTGCAGGGCGCGGTCGTCACTTTTTATGATGCCCCGGATAATCGGCACGGTGACGGCGGCGGTGTTCCCGTCGCCCAAGATGATGTCTTCTATTGTCTTGTGCAGCTCGCTGGGGCCGCCATGCGCCAGATCCCAGTCCAGCTCCGCCGCGATGAGCATGTCCTCGAACAGCCAGCTTACATGGTTCTGGAATCTGGAAAACACGCTTTTCTTGAGGTCCAGCTTTTCCTCGTCCAGCTCGTCCCGCAGGTAGCCGCTCAGCGGGACCCTGAAAAGGCTGAAGTAGTAGTAGCCGTATATGAGCCGCATCGTCATCTCGGCGGTTATTCTGTCTGCCCAGCAGTTCCGGCTGCGGACGGACCTCCGCTCGTAGCCGGTGGAGTACATGAACTGCTTGCTCTTCGCGGCGATGAGGCGGTACTTTTCCCGCTCCCGCTTGTCGGGGATGCATGCCTCCAGCACCGCCTTGAAGGGCGTGCGGGCAATGAATTCGTCCGGGGTCTCGCCCTTGCCCCAGTCCGCGCAGTTCTCCTGCAGACACCGCAGATAGCTGCCGTCCTTGTCGTTCCAGCCTGCGAGCGCGGCGGCGAATACCTGCGCCTCCTCCCCCGCGGGCTGCAGGCGCGAAATCAGTGCCTTTTGATGCTTTTCTATCAGCAGCCTGCGGCTTTCGTCCGTGAAAGGCTTTTGAGCAGGCGATTTTTCCATAAAAATTACCCCTTTCTGTATTTTAAAACAGCATAGCATAAGAAAAACACTTTTGTATAGATATTTTGCTGAATTACAGTTTCCCCAGCAGTTGTAACAAAAATTTCATTTGAATCCTCCCCCTTAAATCTGTTATAATGCGCTGTATATAATCGAACTCGTTGCAGGAGTCTGCTGCTACCATCAGGTTTTTGGAGAATTTAATGAAACTATTTGCAAAGGGGGCAGCAGCACTTTTCGCTTGTGCTGCTATGGTCTGCTCCTGCACATCAACACAGTCAAATCAGAACGCGGCTATTTCAGCCGACAATGCTGTAAAAGCCGTGTATTCTTACGGCTTTGTAGACCTTGAAGGCGCAAAGCTTTCGGCAATCATCATTGAATACGGGCAAGAGATTTCCGCAAAGTCGGTTGATGAACAGTCCTATGAAATCGAAAATTACACGCTCTTTGCCAGGGCTGCCGACAAAAACGCAATCGAGCTTGACTTTGACGGAAACGCGGGGAACGAGGGCGAAATCTCGCGGGTGTATGTGAACACCGAGCCTAAAACGGCAAAGAAATCCGCGAACTATGGGAATTTCGTCATCATTGAGGTGAACACCGACTATATGCTTTCGGCGGCAAACCTTATCTATACAACCTCGATGATGGCAGGAGCAAAGCAAGTCAAGGACATTGCGGGCAAAGACGGTGCGGTTTTGGCAAGCGACACGGTTTTCAGGAATTACACGAGCGAACAAGTTGAATCACGGCGCGGCACGCAGACGAAGATAACCACGGACAAGACAAAGCTGATTTTTCCCGAGTTTGCCAAGGAAAACGGCTGGACGCTTCACTACATCGGGAACGGTGCGTTTAAGGCGACGCAGTGTTACAGCGAGTACACGGGCGAGTATTACGACTTTGAGCTTCCGTACGCACTCTATGTTCCCGACCAGAAGACGCTCGAGGCAAACAAGGGCAAGGTTGCGCTCGCCATTCACATGGAGCACGCAGCTGCGCTGGATACAGATCCTATGTCCGCAATCACTTCAAGCAGGGCGGCTGCTATGCATGCGGAATTTGCACGGAACGGCAATCCCGCAATTATCGTCGTTCCTCAGATTGAAGAAAGCCGCCGTTCAACGAATGACTTTGATGCTTCGAGCGAAGCAAACACAGCAGTCTGGGAGCTTATGGACTGGCTGCTTGAGGAATACAAGGATTACATTGACCCGAACCGCATCTACGGCACCGGTCAAAGTATGGGCGGCATGACGATTTTGAACATGGCGAGTCAAAGGGACAATTTCTTTGCGGGAATCGCCGTAGTGGGCGCGCAGTGGTCGAACAGCTACGATAAGCCTTTCCAGAACTCGGGGGCGCCCGCCCGCACGCCTGAAAATGACCCCATCAGCTTCAACGGCTTTGGTCTGGATTCAGAGAACTTTCAGAACTGGTACTATATGATTTCAGACGACAATATTCTCGTGCACACCTGCGCGGGAGATCCGATGGCAAGCGGCGAATGGGGCTACACAGCGGAATACTTTGCGGCGGCAGGAGCGGCAATTCCATATACCGAAATTGACCCGTATGCGCCCTTGGCTGAGCAGCTTGACGCTGACAGGGAACTTCTAGCCCATGAAACAAGCACACCGGGCAGCGGCATCACTTGGGGCGCGTTCACTAAGGGAAGTCACATGTCCACTTGGAAATATGGCTATCGGCTCACTACGCCGTTCACCTGGCTCTACGCGCAGACCCGCGAAAGCGAGATGCGGCGCGGAAAGCTTGAACAGCTGAAAAATCCTTGGCTTGGCCGCAATGCTGATGGCACCATCAAGGAAGGAAGCGGTACGGCGCAACTCAACAGCGCGCAGTACACGCCTCACGGTGCAAGCGATGTATTTACCGAAGGGTGGACGCGCGAAAGTGTAGAAGACAGATAAAATTCAGCGGCGGCAATTCTCTGTGCCGCCCACCTACGCTCAAAATGCAATGAAGCAAATGCGTTCCACTTCTACGCCTTGTTGAATTTCTCCTTCCCCTGCCGGCACCTTGGGCAATGCCAGTCGTCAGGTAAATCCTCAAAGCGCGTACCTGCGGGAATGCCATGAGCTTCATCGCCCACAGCAGGGTCGTAGACATAGCCGCAAACCGAACAGATATACTTTCCGCTCGCAGTCTTGAATACGATTTCCCCCGCAGGAATCGTCTCTGGCGGATTCGACAAATCAACGACTTTCTTTCCTTCAAGATTTTCATAGCCCTGCGGGGTGTGCGTGCCCATATAAACCGTCGGATTTTTCGCCACGAACTCGCGCACGCGGTCAAGCGTCACGCGCGCCGCTTCTTTGTCGTCGTACACAATCGAAAGCTTGTTCTGGTATAATGCCTCGTCCACATAAGTAATGTCACCGTGAATCATATAGAAAAGCCCATCATTTTCCACCACGACGATGCTGTTTCCATTCGTGTGTCCCTTCGCCTTGATGAAATAAATGCCATTACGGATTTTCTGGCTTTCGGGGAAATTGTGATACGCGCCGTCAGTAAACTTGACGGGAACAAGGTTCGGAATGCCTTTCAGCTCGTCGGCACCCACTTCGTCCGCGTTCACATAAATCTTTGCATTTGGAAATGACTTCAGCTCGCCTGAATGGTCCGAGTGCTTATGAGTGAGCAGAATCTTCGTTACCTGTTCCGCCTTGTAGCCGAGTGCGGCAAGCGCGTCCATGTACGATGAGATGTCTGTACCGGTAAAGATGAGGCTGTTTTCGTCGGGCGATTCTTCAGGTGTGCCAGCGGGAAGCCCTGTGTCCACCAAGATAACCTCATCGCCCGTGTCAATCAAATAGTTCTGCAAGCTGCCGCGATACCGCACGTTCTTGTCGAACTTTTCCATTCCTTCCTCACCGCCAAATGCAAACGGCTGTGTGTAAAATCCGTCTTTTCTGAATTTGACTGCCTTAATTTCCATGGAGTCCCCCTATGTAAGTGTGAATACATCAATTCTAACATATTAGAGTAAAAAAGCAATGTATATTTTCCGTCGCGCTCGTGGATTCACTGTGGACGCGCGATTTGCTCACGATGTGGATTGCACTCTATATGGTTTTCCGAAGTGCTTGCCCGCCAGTTCCCCGCCGTAAGTGAAAAAGCGCGGAATGCATTTCTTGTGCAGTTCGTGCGCTACTGCGTGACTTTCCGCGGCATGATTCACTTTCCCCAAGAGCAGATGGCGATGATAAAGCAGCTCGGCACATTCGGCGAGCTGAGCGATACAAAGACGATTTGCTACGACGGGCTGATGCTTCTGAGCGCCGGCTTGAACATGCCTCCTGATTGAAATATACCGTTAAGCCCCTTAACGCACCGCAAGGAGAGACCTTTAAACATCAAGGCGAGAGGGTGTTTAACACCGTAAGTCCTGGCGGCTCTCCCCGCAGGGAGAGTATTTCTGCGATATGCTTGATATACACTAGCATCGGCTATGTGCCCGCAAGTTTCAGCGGGATTTCGCCCGCGCCGATCCTGCTGATTTGAATCACCGCACGACGCACCACCGGGAATGTCCTGCACCTTAGCCCGCAGCCATTTTCGTCACTCTCGGTGTAAATCTCCGTGTCGAGCCTCTCACCGTCCTCTCGACAGCTTCATACCTTGATTGACACGTACAATATTGTGCTATAAAATATTTATGAAAATGCGGAAGTTTTCCGTAACCTTTATCATCTTCACAGGTTTCTGTGTTAGGAGCAGTACAATGAAAAAAGTCTTTCTGATTGCTATCTGCAGTGTTGTTTTTTCGGCATCCCTTTTTGCCAACTCTTCATGGGTGTCAGCAAAGAAGGTTGAAATCAAGAGCGGAAGAGACTGGTTTGCCAAGACAGTTGCGACAGCCTCTTATGGTGACGAAGTGGACGTTATCACCGAAAACGGCGACTGGGTGAAGGTAACGCTCGCTTCTGACAAGTCAAAGACTGGCTGGATTCCTTCAGCCTCCGTGACAAAGAAAAAGATTGTCGCCTCAAACGGCAAAGTTTCAGCTAATGCAAAGGAAATCTCCCTTGCGGGGAAGGGCTTTAGCTCATCCCTCGAAGACAGCGATTCTGGCAATGCAAAGGCTGACTACAAGCAGGTGGACGCCATGGAAAAGCTTTCCGTCTCCAATGAGGAAGCAAAGAACTTCCTCAAAGACGGGAGCCTCAAACTAAGCGAATAAGAGGAACCAAGATGAAAAAGGCGGTGCATGTCATAGCCATTGCGGCATTCTGCTGCGCGGCATCCTTGCTCTTTGCAGCAAGCGGAGGCTCTTCCAGCTCAAAGACCAAGGAAGCAGTGGCACGGGCAAAAGAAGAGATCACGACCGAGGAAGCCTACTACATCGGGCGCGCCGTTGCAGGAAACGTGTTCGGCAAGTACAAGCGCTATACAAACAAGACGCTGGATACCTACCTGAACAAAATCTGCATGGCGCTCGTCATCCACTCGTCGGACCCCGTGCTTTACAACGGCTATCATGTCGCCGTCCTTGATTCAGAGGAACTCAATGCTTTTTCCACACCGGGAGGGCATATCCTCATAACGAAGGGGCTTGTGCGCTGCAGTAACTCTGAGGATTCCCTCGCCGCCATCATCGCACACGAGCTTGCACACATCCAGCTCAAGCACCCCCTCAAGGCTATCAAAACGAGCCGCCAGCTTGCTGTTTTTTCGGCAAACGATGAAGTCTCCAAGGAGGAAGTCAAAAAAGAAGCACAGTCCGTTACCGACGCGCTTTCTTCAGGCTATTCCAAGCAGAGCGAATTCGATGCCGATGCTTTCGCCGTCAAGCTGCTTGCCGACACGGGCTATAACCCGCAGGCAATGGTGGATATGCTCAAGCTGCTTGCCGAGCACATAAAGGGGGAAAGCAAGAACAGCGGGTTGCGGAAGTCCCATCCCTCCCCCAAGACCCGTATGGTGATGATAAAGCCATCAGTCTTTACCTATAATACGTACTTTGAAAAAGACACCACCGAAGCCCGCCAGAAACGTTACGAGGCGGTGATGAAGACGCTCTAGGTGCTTATGAAGAAGCACAGCAAGAGCATTCCGCTTGTCACTGCGGCGGCATTTGTCTGCACGTCGCTCTGCTACCTCAGCGGGGTCTTTTCGTTCCTTGAAAACAAATCCTACGACCACCGTATGAAGAAAACGGCGGGGCACTGGCGGGCAGATGAATCCATAGCCATAGTGGTCATTGATCAAGAAAGCCTTGACTGGGCAAAAGAGACGCTTGGCTGGAGCTGGCCATGGCCCCGTTCTGCTTACGGGGATATCGTGCGTTACTTTGATGCCGCGGGTGCCGCCTGTGTCGCTTTCGATATGCTTTATACAGAGCCGTCCCTGTACGGGGCGGAAGACGATGAGAATTTTGCAAGCGCAAACCGTGCATTCGGGAAGACCGCCCTTGCCACGCATTTTCTAGGCGAAGACATAGTTCTGCCCGTGCAGCCCATTCTGGATTCCGCAGGTCTGCTTGCAAATGTGCTCAGCACATCAGACAGCGACGGGGTGGTTCGCCGTGCAAGCTGGGGACATATCCACGAGGATAAGGCATATCCCTCTCTGGGAGTTTCCGTGCTCGCCCTTAACGAAGAGAGCCTGCCCTCGGTGCTGAAGCATATACAGAAGGGTGACACCGTAAGGCTCAGATATACGCGCTCAATGGATGACTATATTCCCTACAGCGCGATGCAGATTTTGCAGAGCTGGTACGCATGGCGGGACAATGCAGACGCTTTCCCCGATGACTTGATTGAACCGGAATACTTCAAAGATATGGCTGTCTTTTTCGGTGTCTATGCGCCAGGGCTGTATGATATATGCAGTACGCCTGTGTCACAGACCTATCCCGGCGTGGGCACCCATATCACCTTGCTCGACACGGTGAGAAATGGACACGAAATTCATCCCCTGCCCCTCGCGGCCTCGCTTTTGCTTTTCGCAGTGCTTTCGTTCTGCGGTACCGTGCTGGTTGCCTTTGCGGGCAAGCAGAAAAGGCACCGCATGAGCATCACCATCAATGTCTGTGGCTTTCTCGCAGGACTTGCCGCAGTGGCAGCCATCGCATATCAGCTTTTCATACCGGGAATCTGGATGCCTTTAGTTGCCTCCCTCTTTGCCTTTACGATGGGCTTTGTTGCATCGGTGGCGGTGGCATATTATTCGGAAGGCAGGCAGAAAAAGTTCATAAAGCATGCGTTCAGCCAGTATCTCAATCCCGCAGTCATCGATGAACTCATTGCAGACCCCGCACTCTTAACGCTCGGCGGCGAACGGCGCGAAATCACCATCTATTTTTCGGATGTGCAGGGCTTCACCAGCATATCCGAGAACCTTGACCCTGCGGAATTAACCTCGCTGCTCAACGACTACTTAGGCGAGATGACGGACATCATCCTCTCTTCCGGCGGCACGCTGGACAAATACGAAGGGGATGCGCTCATTGCGTTCTGGAACGCTCCCATCACGGAGGAAGACCATGCGCGGCGAGGACTAGAAGCCGCCATCCGCTGTCAGAAAAAGCTTGACGAGTTGCGGGAAGAGCTGCAAAAGCGTTCTAAAAAGCCTATGTATCAGCGCATCGGCATAAACACCGGGCTTGCCGTAGTGGGCAACATGGGCTCTTCGCGGCATTTCAACTACACCATGCTCGGCGACAGCGTAAACCTCGCATCCCGTCTGGAAGGACTGAACAAACAGTTTGGCACCTACACCATGTGTTCCGATGAAACACGGCAGGCGGCCCTTGCCCACGGCACAGCGCTCTGCTTCCGTGAACTTGCCCGTGCAGAGGTCATCGGTAAAAAGCAGGCGGTGACGGTGTTCGAGCCTATGACCGCCGAAGATTTCGCGGCAAAAAAGCCCGTGCTTGATGTATTTGCCAAAGCGCTCGCCTGCTTCTATGAGGGAAAATTTACAGAAGCGGAAGAACTTTTCGCTTCCATAGCAGACAAAGACGCACCCGCCGCACACTACGTAGAACGCTGCCGAGAGCTGCAAAAAGCGCCGCCCGCCGATTGGCAAGGCGTCTGGATAGCAAAAAGCAAATAAACCGCTACTCGTCCCAAAATTTTCCCCGCGCTTTCTTAAGTGCGGAACGCAGCTTCTTGTCGGCGAGCCGTTTTTCCCGTGCCGCCTTGCTTGGGCGTGTCTTTTTGCGCTTGGGGCGGATGTATGCCGCTGACGCAATGAGGCTTTCAAGGCGGGCAAGCGCGATGCTCCTGTTTATGTCCTGTGAGCGCTCGTCATCCACATCAAGGCACAAAAATTGCTCTGTATTTATCCTGCCGGAAAGCTTCTGCAGTACGGCGGCAAGTTCTTCCTCTGAAAGCCCCGCAATGGCGTTTACAGGCAGCGTGGCATGAACCTTGCTGTTCACCTTGTTTACGTTCTGTCCACCCTTACCTCCGCTCCGGCAAAAGCTGAAAGAAGTGTGCGCAATCACTGCATTGTGTAAAACTGTCCTGTCCATACCGGCAACAATAGCAAGAAATGCACGTAATGACAAGCCGTTTAAAATCTTCTATAATATGTACGCTATGCAGAACATATACACAGACACCCGCGAGCTTGACAGACAGGCACGGGAATGTTTTTCTCTCTCCGAAGACTGTATGATGGAAAATGCCGCGGCGGCACTGGAAAGCGCCGTTCTGGCGCAGCTTGTAAAGCAGAACGCCCCCTGCCTGTACCGTCCCGCGCTTTTAGTGCTTGCGGGTAACGGCAACAATGGCGCAGACGGCTATGCACTGGCACGGCGGCTGCACTCAAAAGAGCTTTCCGTCTCCGTCTGTGCGGTGCTTGAAGCAAAAAGCCCTCTCTGCATCCTGCAAAAAAAGCGGGCAGAAGCGATTGGCGTGCGTGTCTTCCCGCTCTACGAGCTCGACCGCTATCTGGAAGAGACAAGCATAGACTTAAAGGCAATCGCCGACTGCATCTTCGGCAGTGGCTTCCACGGAAAGCTCCCGCCGGAAGCAGAGGCTGCCATTGAAGCAATATCAGGCGAGGATGCATACAAGATAGCCTGCGATGTACCTTCCGGGCTTGACGCACTGGGAAACTGCGAGGGCAGTTGCTTTATGGCTGACGAAACCGTAACCATGGGCGCACTCAAGCTTTCCCTCTACAGCGACAGGGCAAAGGATGCCTGTGGAAAGATACGCCTCGCAAATCTGGGCATAAGCCGCTCGGCATTTGAGCAGGGCGACGGCACACTGCGCCCCGCAGCAATCCTGCTAGACAAAGAAGACCTGCGCCTGCCGCATCGCAACAGGCAGAACGTGCACAAGGGCAGCTTTGGCCACGCGGCTATAGTGCAGGGGGAAAAGGCAGGGGCTGCGGTGCTTGCCTCGGAAGCCGCGCTGCACTTCGGCGCAGGACTGGTGACGCTCGTGCAAGGCAGCTGCGCCCGCAGTGACATTCCGTGGGAGCTGATGGCAGGAACAGACTTTCCAGAAAACACGACAGCTATCGCCGTCGGCATGGGGCTTGGAAAGGCAGCGGTTCAGTCTCCCGCCTTTGGCTACCTTGCCTCCCACCCTGCTATACCCGCCGTGCTTGATGCCGATGCATGTTACCACCCAGAGCTTGCCGCCCTGCTTGAGGCGCGGGCAGAAGGGCTTGTGCTCACCCCGCACCCCAAGGAATTCGCCTCCCTGCTTGCCATCTGCGGCATGGGGCAGTTCACGACGGGGGAAATTGTGGAACGGCGCGTGGAACTGGTGCAAAGCTTCTGTGCCCGCTACCCTGCCGCCGTGCTGCTCTTGAAGGGAGCAAACGTGCTCATCGCCAAGGACAGCGGGCTGTACATCAATACACACGGCACTAGCGCGCTCGCAAAGGGCGGTTCGGGGGATGTCCTCTCGGGTCTGATAGTGTCCCTGCTCGCACAGGGCAGGGAACCGCTTGATGCCGCGCTGAATGCCTCGCTCGCCCATGCGCTTGCTTCCGCCGGAAAAGATTATGCGCTTACGCCGCAGTCGCTCATAAAAGCCATCAGTCTTTAAGCCGGTAAAGCTCTATGTTTGCATCCTGAAAATTTGAAAAGCAGAGCCACTTGCCGTCAGGAGAGATGTCCAGCCCTGTAGGCTGATTGCCTCCCCGTATGGCAAGCACGACCTCCCCCGTCAGCGTATCAATCACGGTGATTTTGCCGTCCACTGGGCTCCGCAGCGTGTAATCTTTCTTGTTGTTCGGCCCGCGGGACGAGGCAAAGAGGTATCGGTCCTTATAAAGCGCAATGGTATTGGGATTGTTGAACACTTTCCAGGTGCGAGTGATGGCAAATGAGGACAAGTCCAGCTCATAAAGGCTGGCATGATACATATCGCTGATATATGCCTTGCTCTCTGCGTCATTGACAGCGATATGGCGCATGGCTGATTTCTGCACGGCGCAGGATGCCAAAAGCTTGCCGTCCTCTGTGCTGAATTTCTGGATAACGCCGCCGTCAAAGCAGAGCACGATGATTTCGCTCCCCTGCTTGGTGAATGCAAGCCCCCGAGGCGCCGCCTTTGTCTTGATGCTGCGGAGCACCTTGCCGCTTTCATAATCGATGAGGCTCACATCGTTGGACACCCAGTTGGACACTGCAAGCAACCGTTTGTCCCCGCTCCAAGCGATGAACTTTGACCATACCCCGCCTGTACTGATTTCGCGCCTGAATGAAAACGAGGGATAATCATACTCGTAGATGTATCCTGTGCTCATCTGGGAAACAAAGAAAGCCTGCTTTTCTGGAATGAAGAGCCCTTCGGCAAAGCCGAGCTTTTCCGCACGCGGCGGGGCTATAAGCCGGGGATGGCTCCCGTCCGCCAGACTGATGACCTGAAAGCCCTTGTCATCAAGGAGGGGAAGCACCACAAGGGAGCTGTCGGGGGAAAACAGCACCTGCTTTGGCTGCCTGCCGCAGGAATAACTGCCTTCCTTCTCTACCGTCAGCGAAAAGGCGCCCGCGCACAGAGCAAAGGCAAGCAGTGCCGCCATTGTGTTTTTCTTTCTACCGTTCATAAAAGACAGTATACGTCAAACGAGATATTCTTTAAAGATGTCCTGCAGGTCAGGCACGTTCTTTGACTGCTCCACAAAAGACGGCTCTTCCTTGCCGAGCATAGCGAAAAGCTGCTTGAAAGTGATATAGCGGACTGAAGCAAAGCGCGGGGCATCGAGCCACGCAGGGCGCTCCTTGTTGTCTTCCCCGACGACGGTACACTTCGGCTTTATATCCTTGACGACAACACCACCGTTGTCATAGACGAGCCTAATAATTTCATACATCTGGTCAAAATCGCGGTTCGTGGCAAAGAGCAGTCTGAATTTTCCCCGCAGCCTGCGTGAATGCGGGTTGCTGTTGCGCTGGTTCACAAGCGAAGAACACTGCTGTTCCATATAGCGCCTGTATTCGCGGAAGCGGCGGCGCTCCTTGTCCTGTTCGACGGAATGGTAGGCATCAGGAAAATTCTCCGCAAAGGCTCCGAGACCTATCTCGCGGCATTCGCAGAGCTTTTTGACGAGCAGCATGGTCATCATGGCATCATCGCTGCTCTTGTGGATGGTGAATGAGGACGTATCTATTCCGAAGTGTTTCATCCAGTTCACCAGTCCGCCGCGGGATGTCTGAAGCTTAGTTGCCACAATCTGAGAGTCATAGGCGACGAAGTTCACCTCCTCCAGATTGAAATGCTTGCAGGCGCAGGCAAGAAAGCCAAGATCATTTTCCACAGCAAAGCCGAACGCCGTCCTGTGGGGCGCAAGCAGCAGCGCCTTGATTGTGTCATAGTAATACGCAAAATCGGGCTGGCTCTGGAAGTACTCCCTGCTGTAGGCGAGCGTGCAGGGGGAGCCTTCGGTAAGCAGTATTTCATCAAAAGCCACCCGAGGGTTCATCACGATGTCATTGGATTCCAGCACGTTGAAGTTTTCATCGCAGATAACATAGCCGAAAGAGCAAATGTATCCCTCGCCATTGATATTGTTGGCACTTTCAATATCAAAAAAGATGAATGTTTCCCCTGTTTCCGTCGTTGCCATGTCAGTATTCTACTACAGCGACAAAGGCATTACAAGTAAGTCTTGTGAAATTATTGCTTTCTGTGATTTTTCGCCGCTGACGTAGAAGAATTAGCCTCTCTTGCCGCTAAATATATTTCCTTCCGTAGTTGCGCTTGACCTTGAGCGTCGTGGTCATCTCCAGAGGCTTGTCCAAAAGCGTAATCTTCGTAATGCGCTGGTAGGGCTGCAGCTTCTTGTTCACCCTGCCCACAATGGCACCGACAGCCTCGCTCACCGAAAATTCCCCCGTGACATCTCCTCGCGCCACATTGAGCCGCTTGTAAAGCTCATCACTGGGATAGATGAGCGCTTCCAGCTCTTCTGACTTCCGTTCCTTGTTGGCAAGGTAGCCCTGCACGGTTATCTGCTGGATATCCGTTTCAAGCTGGAACATATCTTCTATTTCCTCAGGATAGACATTTTTGCCGCCTTCAGTGACTATCATATTTTTTGCGCGTCCCGCAAGCATGAGGTAGTTCTCGCTGTCTATCCAGCCCAAATCGCCTGTCTTGAACCAGCCATCCTCCGTAAAGACTTTGGCAGTCTCCTCCGGCATCTGGTAGTAGCCCTGCATGACCATGGGTCCCTTCACACAGATTTCGCCGATACCGTCCTTGTCGGGATTGAGTATCTTCATCTCCATGTGTCCGGCAAAATAGCTGCCCACGCTTTCTATCTTGAAGTGCTCTATGGGGTTAAGGGCAATGATAGGCGACGTCTCGGTAAGCCCGTAGCCCTGCACGAAGTTTATGCCCATCTCATTGAAGAAGCGGAAGACCTCCTTTGCAAGCGGACCGCCGCCGCTGATAGCAATGCGCACAGTGTAAAGGTTCGCCTGCTTGAGCACGCTTTTGAACAGGTACTTGCCGGGATTCACCTTGAACAGCTTCTTGATGATATACGAAAGCCCCATAAGGAAGCGGACGAGCGCATAAACCACCACGCCTTTTTTCTTTATGCCCTTCATGATACCGTCCGCAAGCTTGTTGAAGAGCATGGGGACGCCGAGCATCATGGTGATGTTCCCCTGCTTGAGGTCGTTCATCATGCGCGACACGGAGAGGCTCTTGCCAAATACTATTTCCGCACCGATGGCAAGGGATTCAATGAACACAGCCTGCATGGTATAGGCATGGTGTATGGGCAGGAGCGCATAGAACACGTCGTGGTAGTCAATAATCATATTCGTCTGGGCAATGTAGGCATCGCTCACAAAATTCTTGTGGCTGAGCATGACGCCCTTTGGCTTGCTCGTCGTGCCGCTCGTAAAGAGAATGGCGGCGGTGTCTTCCAGCTCCGGTTTTTCGTAGGGAACCACCGTGTTTGCTTTCAGATTGTATACATAGCGCTCCTCGCCTTTTTTGTTCAGCGCATAGACAGCAAAATCATAGCGCTTGGCGGTGTAATAGCC
>CAKZZK010000215.1 GCA_937885235.1 uncultured Treponema sp. | reverse complement strand
GCGACACCGACCACGACAACCGTTGCAGCCGGTTCGCTCACCAAGGGCGAGACCGTGCGACTCTACCTCGGCAGCGACAACACAGCAGTACCGACGACTGTAATAGCAGCAGCCAAGTCGCTCGCCCTGCATGTCAGCCTGAGCCTGGAGGATGCCACGACGAAAGACACCAGCGGCGATTGGCAGATTCAGGAGCCGACGGCTCTCAACTACGACATCTCGACCAGCGCGCTCATCCGCAGTGGCGAGACCATCACATCGACAGTGGCGGGCAAGTCTCTCTCCGACCTCGAAACCATCTACGAGAGCAGTACCCCCGTGAAGTGGGTCATCGCCAATGCCACAGGCACGAACAACCGCACGAAGGGCTCCGTCATTGCCAGCGGCTCGGTCATCGTCAGTCAGCTCACGCTGAACGGCCCCAACCGACAGAACGCCACCTACGACGCACAGCTCACCGGCTACGGCGACTACACCGTAGCCGCATAACCCTCTCACCGACCGCCGCCCGCCTTGCTCTTCTTTTCCAAAGCCAGCGGAGCGGCGGCCTTTATCAAGCTACCGTTCCCGTCGGTTCTCCGACGGACTATCATCAACAAAACCCCAAGGAACTATGACAGAAAAAACCATTAAGATCAGCAAGAAAGACGCTGACGGCAACATCGTACAGACCGACGTTGCCCTGGCCTACTGCTACGCCACCGAGATATCCTTCAAGGATATGTCAGGCTGCGACATCACCGACTTCATGCAGGAGGCCATTGAGAGCATCCAGCAACAGCGGATGCCTGACATCAAGAAAACCATCTACCTCATCATCGCCGCGCACATGGCCTACACCGAGGCCAACGGCATCAAGGATCTAACCGTCAAGGACATAGACCTGATGACCACCGCCACGCCCGCCGTGAGCGAGTAAATGCCGCACGGCGTTCCCGCTTTTCCGAATCGTCGGATATATGGGAGCTGTTCGCCCTCGTTGCCAAAGCTGATTTCGCTCGGGTCGTAGAGCTCGGCTTCTTTCTCGGAATCACGGTTCTGCTCTTCGCCGTCGTCCGTGCCGTCATCATAATCTTCTTCTTCGTCATTCGTAACGACATCGCCCGAATCGCTGAAAGAAATGCCGTCCTGTGCGAGCTTGTCGCCGAAAATGTTTCCACATATTTCAAACAAACTGTGTACTCCATAGACAATAATCGAAATCGCTACGACGAACACCGCCCACAGAATTACGCCCGCCTCAAAGTCGAGCCACCACACGAAGAACGCGAACGAGGCGACCGCCGCAATGAGCGCAAGGCGCACTTTCCAGCTTTTGAAAAACGCCGCGCATTTCTCACGGATTTTCCGTGCCTTTTCTGAGTCGGCGAGCGCATTGAACAAACAGATTCCGCCGAAAGCGAGCAGAGCCGCCGCCGCGAACACCAGCGAGCCTTTCCCAATCCCCAAAAAGTGCCAGCACGCAAAGAGCAGAATCACAAAAGAAGCATACAAAATCCGCCTGAACATGTGCCGCCGCTTCGTCCACACATCGAAAATCGCGAAGAGCGTGCCGAAGGCGAATACGCACGGATTTGCGGCGGTGTCAGAAGCCCTGCGAAGAGCAAGAATCAGAACTAAACGCAAAAGAATGTCGATAACGCAGAAAATCGCAAGGACTTTCAGAATCGTGTGCGCTTTCTTTTTGAAGAAGCGGGGAACGAGTGAAAGAAGGAAATAGCCCACGATATAGCTCCCCGAAAAGAGCGCGGCACTCAACGCGAGCGAACACAAAAAGAGCGAGAGCTTTTCCGACGAGGACATATTGATAAGCCCGCTTGTGTAATTTGCCGCACTGTAGAGCGGAAGCAGAATCAGCGCGGGCAAAAAGAGTTTCCATCGTGCCGCAAGCCGCGTGAGATACGGCGCGTTCGGGTCGTCGGCGGGGTTGAGGTAGACGGTTTCGGCTTCTTCGCCCTCGGACTCTTCGCCCTCATCGATTTCATCAATCTCCGCCTCGGTCACCGCGTCCAGCACCGCCTGCAACTCGTCGCGCGTGAGCGGCGTCGTTACCGCATAGCCGTCCTTTTCGCCGATAAGGAACTTCTCGCCGTACTCCGCAAGATGTTGCAGCGCGCGGATTGCCCGGTAATACTCCAAGACGCACAGACAGCCGCCCTCGCGGTCGTACAAAAACAGCCGCCAATCCGAAATCTCCTCGCGCGAGCCGTCGCTTTTGGTGCACTCAAAATGGTCGTTCGGCTCAAGCGGCAGCCCCGTAATCACGCCCTCGCGCAGCTCAAACCCGCCGCATTCCTCGCCCGTGTCCTTGTGCGTGTACAGTTCCGGCTCCGCCATTTTGACATCAACGTTCCGGTATCGGCTCGAGCCGGGATTTTTCGGGTCGAACTCAACTTCGCTGTCGTCGCTTTTCTCGCTTTCGTCAACTCCGCCGATGTTCTCACCCTTAGCCGAACTATCGTTTGTTTCACCATAATCACGGAAGAGTTCGTTATCTTGGCATCCCTCATCGTCCGTGTTTTTAGGGCCACGCGTCTTGCCGCTTTGGGAAAATATCGATTCTAAAAGTGCGTCTTTTTTCACTGCTGCCGCCTTCACGCCTCGAATTTCGCTATGATTTTCCGTTTGAACATAAACTCCTCCTGCCGTACTTTTTCAAGCGCCTGTATGAACTATGAACTAAGCATACATTTTTTCAAGGGAGTTTTCAACAGAAATATGTATTTTATCGAACCATGGCCATGGCATGTGAAAGCCGAGAGTATTTCATGGTGAAGCCTTGCACCTGCGGGGAAAATCGGCTACAATGACGGGCATGGAACAGTATAAGAAAGATTTCATTGACTTTATGGTGGCATGCAAGGTGCTCTCCTTTGGTTCCTTTACGCTGAAAAGCGGGAGAAAATCCCCCTTCTTTATGAACGCGGGGGCATACGTCACCGGCGGGCAGCTCAGGCAGCTTGGCGAATTCTATGCCCGCGCCATCCATGAGCATTTTGGTGACGACATCGACGTATTTTTCGGGCCTGCGTACAAGGGCATTCCGCTGGGGGTTGCCGCCGTCATAGCTTACAGCAATCTCTATGGAAAGGAAATCAGGTACTGTTCCAACCGCAAAGAGGCAAAGGACCACGGGGCGGACAAGGGCGTGCTCCTCGGAAGCGGCATCCGTGACGGCGACCGTGTGCTCATCATAGAGGACGTGACCACTTCGGGCAAATCGATAGACGAAACGGTTCCTATTATACGCGAGACTGCCCGCGATATGACCATAGTCGGCGAGGTGGTGAGCTTGAACCGCATGGAGCGGGCAGGGGAGGGCGAAAAGGGCGCGCTTGAAGTCATTCAGGAAAAATACGGCTTCCCTGTCCGCGCCATCGTGACCATGAAAGACGTGGTGGACTACCTTTACGTGCCGGGAAAGGCGGGCGTGATTACGGACGGCATAAAGAAAGAAATCGATGCATACTATGCCGAGTGGGGCATCAGATAGGGGCTAGTGTGGTAGAAGTTCCGGTACGGGTCAAGCTTCCCTTCCTGTGGGGGCGGGCTGTCTTTAAGAAGGATTTCTGGCCCCGCATAAACCTGATTGTGGGGCCCAACGGTTCCGGCAAGACGCTCCTTGCTGAGGCTGTGGCATCCCAGTTTGCAGGGCACGGCTATTCCGTCAAATTCCTGCGCGCTGACCATGACCGGGTTGGCGCGGAAGGGGAGGCATTCGCCATACTCCAGACAAATGCGGACGTGCGGGGCAGGATACAGACGGTACTTTCCGATATGTTTGGAAAAGCCATCGTCTTCAAGCAGGGGGCGGAAGGCAGCTATGTTCCCGTTGTGGTGAACCGCGCTTGGAACGTAGAGTATGATTTAAAGGAAGTGGAATGCCACGGGCTTAAGGAAATCATCACGCTGCTTGTCGCACTCTATGCGAACACTGGTAACACCTGTCTCATCTTTGACGAGCCAGAGCTGCACTTGCACCCGCAGTTTCAGCAGTTCTTTGCCGATGAACTGCGCCGCGTGTCATCACGCCATCCCAGGCGCATGTACTTTCTGATTACGCATTCTCCTTTTTTCATTGACCTGCGCTTTGCCGAAGAGCTGACGGGCGTCATCGTCTGCCATACGAACCGAGAGCCCACCCATATCGACAGCCTTGACAAGAAGGATGCTGAGTTGTTCCGCCGCTTCCTTCCGCGCTTCAATACCTATCACAAGCAGTTTTTCTTTTCTGACAATCAGATTTTTGTCGAGGGCTACACGGACCAGCAGCTCTTTACCCAGCTTTTGCCCTATGTCGGTGCGGGGCGCGGCATGGCGGGCACGGGCATCATCGATGTTGGCGGCAAGGATGAGCTTGGCGTTTTCTGCAAGGTCTGCGCACTTTTGGGCACAAACAGCAGGATTATCACCGATCTTGATGCGCTGTTCAGCGGCAAGCTGCGCGATGTTTTCTGTGCCGACCCGCGTACGGAACAGTGGCTTTCCAAGCAGTATGAAAAGCAGCTGCCGTTTTATCAGAGCATCTTTTCTGCAAAGGAGCTTTCCCATCCGGTGACGCTTGAAAAGCTCATCGTGCGGCTTGAACGCTACCTTTCCGCTATAGGCAGTGAGCTCTGCAAGACTGAGGCTCCTGCTGTTTCCGATGAAAACTTAGCACTGCTCATCGAAAAGCTTTTCGCCTTGCAGCAGAAGCACGGCAATGCGGAAAATATAGATACTTTCAAGACTGTGGTGCTGCAAGGAGTAGGGCTTTGTGAAAATGCGCTGAAGGACTTTTTGTCTCCAAAGCTTTCTGCCTCTCTTTCGCCGGTGAAGAATCTTTTTGCCCTTATCCTTGCGGGTGCGGCGGCGGCGGGAGTCTTTATCCTGCCGTAGGGCAGGCAGTCGTGTTCCCTGACAAGCGCGCTCTGGGGCAGCAACGTAAATTCCGCCGAGGGTATGATGCGGTGGCTGTCCGCCTCGACCATGACCCAGGTGCTGACGCCGGAGATGAGCGGTGTGCCGTCTTCAGCGGCAAACTCGTACGAGCGCACCTGCTGGAACGTTTCCGGCCGTTCTGCCGCCGTGGTCAAAAGCACGCACTCCCCTTCCAGCGGCAGGCGGTGCAGCCGGAACGACGAGCGCGACACCATGCGC
>CAKZZK010000214.1 GCA_937885235.1 uncultured Treponema sp. | reverse complement strand
GTGGCTGGGCAGCTCCCGCCACACCGCGCGGGAAAGCGCCAGCGAGCAAAAATAGGATTTTTCTGGCACCGCCATACCGTACTGGCTGCAACAGCCGCGTATGACGTTCATATCAAACGAAGCGTTGTGCGCTACGAAAGGAAAATCCGGCGTAAGATTGAGGAATGGCTCTACGCAGTCCTTCCACACTGCGGGAAAGCAGGGCTTGTCGCACACGTCTTCGTAGCTGATGTGGTGGATTTTCTCCGTCCACTCGGGAACAAAGTAGCGCGTGGGAGGTCTGATGAGCGAATACACGCTGTCTGCCGCGCGCCCGTCCACAAAGCGCACCAAGCCCACCGCGCACGCACTGCTGTTGGCATAATTCGCCGTTTCAAAGTCTATCGTGATGAAATTCAATCTATCTGCTGTCATTTCCATCATTTTCTTCTATTATATATTATCCCTGCAAGCGTGAATCCAGCTCTTCCAGCGCCTTGATCCGCTCCAAGAGCGGGGGGTGGCTGTAGTAGAAGAGGCTGTAAATCTTCGGGGGGGACACTTCGGCGAGGTTCTCCTTGTTGAGCTTGATGAGCGCGGTGATGAGCGGGCGGCTGGTTCCGCAGAGCTCGCCGGAATAGCGGTCAGCTTCAAACTCATGGCGGCGGCTGAAGATGTTCGCCACAAGGGAAAACAGGAGGGAAAAGCCGCCAAAGACAAGCCCCGCAAGGAAGATGCCGACAAACCAGATATAGGGCAGCACCTGCTCTTCCACCACGCCGTCAGTGACAACCGCGCTCAGCTCCGGCGTAAAGCCAAAACCGCGGTACAGGGAGGGCATCTTGACAAAGACGCTCAGCGCAAAGAGCACGGCAAAGACAAGGGGAATCATCACCATAAGGCGCATCGCAATGTGGTGCAGCCTGTAGTGCCCCAGCTCGTGGGCGAGCACCCCTTCCACTTCCCCCACGGAAAGCTTTTCGAGCAGCGTGTCGTAAAGCACGACGCGCTTGTTCTTGCCGAAGCCGGTAAAATAAGCGTTGCTGTGCCTGCTGCGGCGCGAGGCATCCATCACGAATATGCCCTTGGAGGAAAAGCCCGTCCGCACAAGCAAGCGTTCTAGGCGCTCCTGCAAGTCACGGCTTTCAAGGGGAGAAAACTTGTTGAAGAGGGGCGCAATCAGCACGGGGTACACAAAGGAGAACAGCAGGCTGAACGCCACGTAGACCACCCCTAAAAGCAGCCACCACCAGTCGCTGACTCGCAGCAAGAGGAACACCGCGATGCACACGAGCGGCACGGAGAGCAACACCGAAAGCAGGAGTGACTTTACCCCGTCAGCAATCCAGAGGGGAAGGGTGATGGTGCTAAAGCCATATTTTTCTTCTATATGAAAGACCCGGTACAGGTCAAAGGGAATAGAAAGCAGCAGTGGCGGCAGGGACACGGCAAAGAGGAAACCTATAGCCGTCAAGTAAATGCTCCCCGTCAGCACAAAGAAGAAGTGCGCCGCAAAGACATACGCCCCGCTGAACGCAAGGACAAGGGAAAGCAAAAGCGAAAGAAAATGCTCCGGCACAGACAGCGCATAAAGCTCATCCCTGTACGCGCAGGTTTTCTTGAGCAGGGCGCTGTCCACATAGCCGTACAGCTCCTTGGGCACCTTATTGCCCTTCTTCCGCCGAGAGCGGTAGTTTATGAAAGAGAGCAGTTCTTCAAGCGCGGAGCCGCCGACTGTTCCCACGAGAAAAAGAATCACGAAGATATTGTCAAATGCTAACGCAACGCTCATCGTTCCCACACCTTTCTGCCGCGCCAGAAGGTCGCCTGCACCTGTCCCGTAAGCGTCATTCCTTCAAAAGGCGTGTATTTTCCCTTACTTGCAAAGTCCTCACCGCGCACCGTCCATGCTTTTTCCGTGTCCACCACGGCAAGGCTTGCCTCATAGCCTTCCCGTAGAAGTCCGCGCCCTTCAAGGCGAAGCAGCTCTGCCGGACGGGCAGACAGGCGTTCGGAAAGAGCGCGAAGTCCCATGCCGCGCTCCTTGACGAGCACTGTGTAGCAGACGGCAAAGGCGCTCTCCAGCCCGCTGAATCCGGGACTGCCGTTCCGCTTGTCTTCCGCTGTGTGCGGCGCGTGGTCGGTGGCAATGACATCGGCACAGCCCGAAAGCAATGCCTTTATGAGCGCGTCCCTGTCAGACTCGCTCCTGAGCGGCGGGTTTACGATGTGGAAGATGGCAGGAATCTTGCTTCCCGCCATGCCGATATGGTGGGGCGTAATCTCCATGCTTATAGCCATGCCTTCCTTCTTTGCCCGCTTTACCGCCTCTACACAGCGCCCGGTGCTCACGTGGCAGAGGTGCAGGCGGCAGCCCGCTTTCCGTGCAAGCTCTATGTTGCGCAGTGTCGCCGTGTCTTCGGCAAGCTCCAGCAGGAGGTTCGCTTCCGAAAGCAGTGCCGCGGCCTGTTCCTGCTGGGCAGGGCTTGGCCTGCCGTTGTTTGCCGCAAGGAATTCCAGTGCACGGACACGCAGCCCCTTCGCCTCCGCGGCGAGGAAGGGGTCCTCGCAGTGGCAGGAGACAAGCAGATTTTTGCGCGCGGCAATCCGCATGGCGGCAAACAGCCGCCCGCTGTCCGTAACCTCGTGCCCGTCCTCGCTGATGAACGGCACCACGTTCCCGTCAAGGCTTTCAAGGTGGCTCAGCGTTTTGCCGTCAAAATCCTTGGTGATGCTCACTCCCTGTATGACTTGCACACAGCCGGAGCCTTCCCCCTTGCGCACATTCTCTTCCGCCTGCTCTTGGGAAGAGATGACGGGAGACGTGTTGGGCATGAGCAGCACGGTGCCGAATCCCCCCGCACAGGCGGCGCGGCAGCCGCTTTCAATGTCCTCTTTCTGCGTAAAGCCGGGGTCGCGGAAATGCGCGTGCATATCGATGAAGGAGGGCATAACCGTGCGTCCGTGCGCATCGAAGAGCTCTGCCTCTCCGTCCTCTATGAGCTTCTGCGCGGCAGACTCGGTGACGATGCCTTCTATCTTGTCCTCCTTGACGAGGAGGGAGGCATTCTTCACGTCCATATCCCTGTCAACAAGGCGCGCGCCGTGTATGAGCAGCAGCTTTGCCATCACCGCGCTCCAAAGGCGCCGATGGTTCCGGCAGAATAGAGGGCATCGCAGTAGATGCAGCGGTACTGCTTTTTTTCCACGCTTACCAGACGGAACTCCTGCGTTACGTAGTGCTCTGTGCTTGTGATGCAGCGGGGATTTTTGCAGACGATAACTCCCGCCACCTTTTCCGGCAGGGACATCTTGATTTTCTTCACAATCTGGGAATCCTGTATGACGTTCACGGTGATGTCAGGATCTATGTAGCCGAGCACGCTGTAGTCTATGTTCATCACATTGTCTATCTTGATGATATCCTTCTTTCCCGTCTTCTGAGATGAGGCGTTCATGATGAGCGCGGTGGAAAATTTTACTTTGTCCAGTCCAAGCCAGTTGAACACCTTCCAGCCCGTTCCCGCCTTGATATGGTCTATTACCAGTCCGTTCTTTATCTCTGCAATGTTAATCATAATCCCTCCTCCTTACAGGCAGCCGGTGAGTTTTGCGATGAGCGCCATACGGGCAAACATACCGTAGCGCACTTGCTTGAAATATGCCGCGCGGTGGTCGCTGTCAACTTCGGGCGCAATCTCGTTCACACGGGGCAGCGGGTGCAGCACAATCATATCCTTGCGGGCAAGGTTCATCTTTGCCTTGTCCAGAATGTAGCTGTCCTTAAGGCGAACGTAATCCTGTTCGTTAAAGAAGCGCTCTTTCTGCACACGGGTCATATAGAGAATATCAAGGCTGCCTATGACGTCTTCAAGGCGTTCTGCCTCTGTGTACGCCACGCCCGCGGGTTCAAGGATGTCCTTGGTGATGTATTCCGGCACCTGCAGCTCGCGGGGGCTGATAAAGACGAATTTGTTGTTGGGGTAGCGGCTCATCGCCTTAGCAAGGGAGTGCACGGTGCGTCCGAATTTCAGGTCGCCGCAGAAGCCTATGGTATGACCTGAAAAGCCTCCCTGCAGGGCGCGGATGGTGAGCATGTCCGTGAGTGTCTGCGTGGGGTGATAGTGGCCGCCATCCCCTGCGTTGATGACGGGGACGGGGCTGTACTGGGAGGCAAGCAGAGCCGCGCCTTCCTGCGGGGAGCGCATGGCTATGATGTCAACATAGGAGCTTACCACGCGGATGGTGTCCGCAAGCGTTTCGCCTTTCGTTGTGGACGTGTAGCTGGCATCGGCAAAGCCTTCCACGGTGCCGCCCAGGTGGAGCATGGCAGCCTCAAAGGAAAGCCGTGTCCTTGTGCTCGGTTCAAAAAAAAGTGTCGCAAGAATTTTCCCGCGACACACATCCTGAAAAGAAACTGGGTCAACAATAATCTGCTCTGCCAATGCGCAGATTTCGTCAATCTCACTGACTGTCAGATCACCCGGTTCGATAACATGTCTTCCTGTCAACATCTTGCACCCTTCTTTACGAATTTTCTGCATTATACAGGAAAGCACCCGCTTTAGCAAGTGGGCTTGCCGCTGTGCAGGGCTATATATGAAAAGCTGGCTACAGGATTTGATACATAAAAATGCACCCGTCATCGTAGGCGGGCTTTACACGGGCATAGACAAACTGCTCGTCTTCTTTGGCAAGGCGGCTGAAGCCGAACGAACCGTAATGGCCAAGCAGGCGGTCTTCGGGGAGTGCATAGATGTACAGAGCCTGTACGCCTGTAATGGTCTGCGCACAGTATAACACAAAACTACTGAAACGTAAACATTTTGTAATTTGCAGATTTCGGATTATCGTGAGCACCCACCATAAATTGCGCATAACACACAAGGACGGTATCATAGTGATTTTCCAATATATATTGTCTTAAACTAAAATCACTAGAAGTACCACGCAAAATAAGATAATCAAGTTCTTTTACGCCAAGTGCAAGAAACGGCTCTACAACCTGTTCGTAAGAGTCGCCCAATAACAGAACTTTTCCATATTGCACATTATTATTCACTACATTTCTCTGCCTTGCTCACCCAACCAGCACGACTTCCATTCTTTGAACGTATAATTTTGCACATCATAAATGCCAGTATCTATGGCATAACCACAGCAGTCGTTCAATCCTTCTGCAATTTTCTTTGTTGCCCACAGTCCTGCCGCTACAGTCCAATGATGGTCCGTCCTGTAAAACATCTTTCGTACATCAAGCCCATCTGTCTTTATTCCATCCCGCAAGTCGACATAGTGTACCTCCCAGCTCAGTCAAACGACTTAAAAATAAATCCAGATTTCGATTAGAGAAACTCTGCAAACCGAATTCTTTTTCAAAAACAGCATCATCTATATATTTCACAGGTTCATTTACATATAGCAGATTGATACCATTTTCGTCAAGAAAAGCCTTGAAATCAGAAATCTGTTCAATTTCATAATCCGTGGAAGTCTGCGAATACCCGCCCATAATCCACATATCTGATGAGACATAAATTCCCTTGCTTTTAAAATAGCTTCTAATGCCGAAAAACTTTGCAAGCCGTCCATTCAAATTGATAAAAGACTCTTTCTTCCAAAAATGAGCAACATACTTGTCCTCTGAATCCTGAATACTGCCTTCCGCCTTTAATACATATTTAGCAAGCTCTTTCGTGCATTCATAATTGGGACGCAGATTTTTTACAAAAAATACCATCACAAGACAAAATGAAGCTATGCAGAACAGCAAGCCAGAGAATTTGTCCCGCGTATGAACATTCGTTTTATGAAAGAAAGCCCCTTATGTAAGCCGTCTGCCCTAAAAATGACCCATTGAAAATTTATGAACAAGAGGACGAGAATGCGATATATAATTTTCAATGGCTTTGATTTCAAGTTTTCTGGCATTCCTGTCATTCTTTCAAAGGCAATAAAAACAAAATAGCCTAATCCCCAGAATATAAAATTCCAAGAGGCACCGTGCCAGATGCCGGTAAGAAACCACACTACCAAGAGATTGACATATACTCTCCATTTTTCAGTACATCTTGACCCGCCCAGAGGTATATAGATATAATCTCGGAACCAGGCACCAAGCGTTATATGCCACTTTCGCCAAAACTTTGACACGGAAAGCGTTGTATATGGATAGATAAAATTTTCAGGACAAGCATGACCAAACATGCTTGAAAGCCCGATTGCCATATCGGAATAATCAGAATATCGTGCCAAAGGACCTGACTGTATCTGCGGAAAGAAAGAAAGATACAATGCATCACGCACAGGAATTCCGCTCAGCGCGATTCTCCCCTTATAGATGTCAGCCAAATAGGAGATTGCTTTGAAAGTAAAAAAGGATATACCCATAGGCAACAAAGCAGACGCTCCTAATACGCCATATTTATAATGAGCAAGGACTACGAGATTAAAAATACTTCCTAAAATAAGCAAACAAAAAGAATATTGTTTCTTCTTGCGGACCGCATACATCATACGCCCTATAGCGACAGTAATGCTTCGAGCTTTTGCCGGGCGTCCTCGTAGGAAATGAAACGAAGTGCGTGGATGCCGAGCTTTTCCGCCGCCACCACGTTGGGCTCCATATCGTCGAGGAAGGCGCATTCGTCCGCTTCCAGATGGTAGGTGTCCAGCAAAATACGGTAAATTGCGGGGTCCGGCTTTATCACCTTTACGTAGCCGGAGACAATCTTGCCGTCAACATAGGGCAAAAAAGTGAAATGCAGCCGGGCGTGCAGTTCAAAGATGTCTTTGGGATAGTTTGAAAGCAGGTAGACTTTGTAGCCCCTGCCGCGCAGCTCCCTGAGCCACGGAGCCGCATACGGATAGCTCCGCACAAGGTCTGCCTTGCCCTTCTCAAAAAGCAAATCTATGCAGCCACGGTATGCTTCTGCCGCATGCTGCTTCATCAGCGCAACTACCTCCGCCTCGCTCATAACGCCGCGGTCAAGCTCGCTCCACAGGGGGCTTCCCGCCGTTGCCTGCATAACGGCTTTGACGGTCTCCCCGTCCATGCCAAGCTCAGCCATTACTTTCTCGGGACGGAAGTGGACGAGCACATTGCCAATGTCAAAGATGATGTTTTTTATCATGCGCGCAGCTCCTCTGCCTGATATTCCCTCAAAGCAAGCATGATGACCTTTACCATTTCGTCCTGGCTGAACGCCCCCGCGTCAAGGCAGAGGTCATAGTTTTCCGCACTGCCCCATTTGCCGCCGCCAGAGAGATTGTAATAATCCTCCCGTGCCTTGTCCGTAGCCTTTATGCGCCTTTCCGCCTGCCCGCGCGACACATTTTCGCTCCGCCGTATCTTTTCAATGCGCTTTTCCAGCGGCATAGCCACGAAAATCCTGAACACTGCGGCTTTGCCCGCAAGCACTTGGTCAGCCCTGCGCCCGACAATCACGCAGGAGCCGTTTGCCGCAAGCTTTTCTATGACGGCACTCTGAGCCTGTTCCGCCGCCCGCTGCACCTCGCTGAATGCGGAGCTGTCTGCGCTGTACGAAGGAGCAGCATTCGTCATGCCCCGTATATGACGGGGCTTTTCATCGATGAAGGCGAGGAACATAGCGTTTAAACCGCTTTCGTCCGCAGCTTCCTTGATGATGTCTGAATCATAATAGGGAATATCAAACTGTTCGGCAAGCTTCCTGCCGAGAGTCCTTCCTCCCGCGCCATAGTTCCGGTCAATCGTGATGACGACGCTCTTCCCATAGATGAGGTATTTCTCCTTGGCAAGACCGGTCGCGCCTTCCCGCGGTGCAGGGGAAGACATCTGCGCCGAAACCGGCGGCTGAGCTGCCTCCGGTTCCGATGCAAAGATTGACTTCCACGAAAGCTTCAGCAAAATCAGGGTCATCAGGAAAGCGAGCGCGTCAGAAGCGGGCCCCGCCCACAGCACCCCTTCCACGCCGAGCAAGGGGGAAAGTATAAGGAGCGCGGGAATCATGAAGATTATCTGCTTGGAAAGCGAGATAAGCGATGCCTGCACGGGTCTGCCTACCGCCTGAAAAAAGATGCCCGAAGCCAGCTGGACGCCGCCAACGGGGACAAGCAAGAGGAAGATGCGCAGGGTTTTGATAGCAAATTCATTGTAAAGATCGTCCTCGGAACCAAAGATGCTGATGATTACCAAAGGGAAAAGCTGGAAGATGGCAAAAGCGAAGAGCATCACCGCCGAAGAGATGATGATGACCAGCGCGAAGGTCTTCTGCACGCGCTTGTACAGGCGGGCGCCGTAATTGTAGCCCCAGATTGGCTGCGCACCGGAAGCAAGACCTATGATGATGACCAAGAGGATATTGAAGACCTTCATCGTAACGCCGAGCGCACTGATGGGGATGTCCGCCCCGTACTTGCTCGCGGCGCCGTAGTCACGCAGGATGTTGTTCTGCACTGCCATCACCACCACGAGTACCATCTGCGAGATAAAGCTTGAAACGCCAAGCTTAAGCACAGCGGAAAGGCTTTTTCCGCACTGCTTTATGTCTTCCCGCGTAATCCTGACGGACTTCATGCGGGGGATATAGGCAAAATTGATGGCGGCGTTGGCAATCTGCCCGATGATGGTGGCAAACGCCGCACCCGCGACACCCCAGCCACAGATAAAGATGAACACGGGGTCCAGAATGAGGTTCAGCACACAGCCGACGAGCAGTCCCAGCATATTGTACTTGGGAGAGCCATCGGCGCGGATGATGCTCGCATAGCCTGCGCAGACCGCGCAGAAGGGAATGCCTATTGCCGTTATGCCGCCGTATTGCAAGGCATAGGGCAGTATGGCATCAGTCGCGCCAAAAAGCCTGCAGAGGGGCGTAAGAAATGCGAGATAGAGCGCCGCTATGATGATGCCAGCGGCGACAATGCCAAGCATACCCGCCGCCGTGCCCTGAGCCGCCTTGCGTTCCTGCTTCTTGCCGAGCATCAGGCTCATATAGCTTGCCGCGCCATCGCCAATCATAAGGGCAAATGCCATGGCAAAGGTGCTGAGCGGGAAGATGACATTCGTCGCCCCGTTGCCAAGGTAGCCCACGCCCTGTCCTATAAATATCTGGTCAACAATGTTGTACAGCGCGTTGACCACAAGCGCCGCTATGCCGGGAATGGAAAACTTTGCCAGCAAAGTGCCGACAGCCTCTGTTCCCAGAATGTTGCCCTGACTTTTTTTATCTTCTGTATTCATATATCTGTCTTCTCCGTCTGCAACACGCAGACTTTTGCCCTGTGCAAACGCATATAGCGCCGCAGTACGGCATTATCGTTCCTGATGTCAAAAAGAAAGTAGTTCGCCGGTTCCCAGAGTGCCACCCAGCCGACAATGCTCAGCCCTTCGCTGAGCACTGCGAAAAAGGGCACCTCTGCCGCATGCAATTTCAGCAGATGGGCGCCGAAGAGAAAGATAGAAAGCACCACCGTCCCCAGAAGGAGGTTCCACAGCCACTTGCGCAGCATCCGCCTGTTGCTGATAAGCTGGTCCAGCGCCTTGTGGCCAAAGTAATTGCTGATGCTTACCGCCACGTCCTCGCCGTTTACCCCCTGCGCGGCAGAGACGGAAAGCCTGATTGTCAGCTGCGAAAAGCGAGGCACACGGTCAACCCGTTCGTACAGGTATTCCGTCACCTCGTGATTCAGCGAGCGTTCGCCCAGCGCAGAGGGATCAAGCCGGTTGTAGAGCTCGGCGATGTCTGGCAGGGCGACGTTTATAGACGCCCTTGTGATGATGCCGTCATCGCCAAGCAGGTGTTCCTTGGCCTCCTTTTTAAGAAGCGCCAAGTCCATATGCTTCATCGTTTCCGCCTTATTTTGACAGCTGATTGAGCAGGTCTGAAAGTTTCTTTTTGTTCAGTTCTTTTTCCATCGCCGCTTCCGCAGCGTCAAGGCAGGGATCGAGCACCTTGTGGATGTTCTTGCCCACGGGACACTTTTTGCTTGGATTGGGGTGGAAGTCGAAAATGCTCTTCGACTCATCGGGGTTGATTGCCTTGTACACATCCAAAAGCGTGATGTTCTTGGGTGCTTTTTCAAGATACGAACCGCCCATGCCCACCACCGTGCGCACCAAACCCGCATCCTGCAGCTGCCTCAGCGTCTTGCGGATGATGACCGCGTTCACTCCGGTGCTGTCGGCAATAAAATCAGACGTTACCTTCGTCTCATCTGAAAAACGGGCAATGCACAGCAATGTGTGCACTGCCGCTGTAAACCTAATGCTTACTCTCATAAAATGGCTCCTGTTGCTCTATTTTACTTACATCTAGAACAGTAACCATACAGGATTTTTACAATAATGTCAAGATACCTGCGCAATGCCGCGCATTTCGGCAAGGGAAGCATAGCCGT
>CAKZZK010000213.1 GCA_937885235.1 uncultured Treponema sp. | reverse complement strand
TTCCCCCTATATTTTACAAGGCTCACCTGGAGTTTTTCATGTGGGAAGTTTGAGTAGATAATATAATATGAATATGTTCGGGTGGAATATATATTGTCGTAAACTTCTTTAAATCATAATTAAAATATAATGCCCAGTTTGTCCCATAGGATGTGTTGTGAGATAGCATTCTAGTTTACAAAGACGGGAAATGCGTTCATCACACGAGGGCTGTCCTTGAAAGCAAATAGCAATTATGCAGAGAAATTCTTGATAAGAGAGCAGAACGCTTTGCAGATCTGTTTCCCATTTTTAAATTTCCTAAAACGATATACTCTTTTTCTTTGCGATATCTTATACTTGCTATATTCAAGGAAACCGGAGTGAAATGATTTTATGAAATTTTCTAAAAATATCATGGTGGCTACAGAAAAAATGTTTTATACTGGGCGTGTTTCCTTGTTGAGCAAAAGCTCTCGATGATAAAGAGAATTGGAGGTTGTAAGAATTATGTTTATCTATTATAGCCTGTATGCATTGCAGGTGATTATAAACTGTCTGGGACTAGTTCTGTCCATCGTTGCAGATGACGGTGACGGCAGGCTCTTTTTGGGTAGCGGCTATAATTGTGGAGCTATTTATCGCAGCGCGATTGAAATGAAAGGAGTGTGTATATGAAGAAATATCTGCATTATGCAAGGCGGGGGCTGCCGTGGGCAATCTGTGCCGCAATACTGTATTTCATTTTACACCGTATCACTACAGGGGAATACGAGTCTGTCCTCGGTTATGTATGTTGCTCCCTGCTTTTCATTGTTATTGGCGGTCCCTTTTGGGCTGTAATGATGGAAAAGTTTATCCGGCGGTAATTTGTACGTCTTAGGAAAACGGAAGTCGTATATGAAAAAGAAGATAGTATTTGGAATGAACGCGATATTCGTTGCCGTTTTTTGCCTATGGCTTTTCTGCGTTTGGCGTACAGGAGATGTGCAGTATTTTCTTGGCTTGTTTTTTGCCCTCGTGTTAAATGAGAGTCTCTATATATTTGTGTGGCGCAATAAAGATATGTCTGTTATTGGAGCAACGGAACTATGTCTGTACTATGCGGCAATCATCCTGCTCGGTGTAGGCGATTTTTTTCCGCTGCCTGACAGCGAAGATAATTCTGAATATTATGGCGGGCGCGACAGCTTTAGGCATTTTGCTGCTTCATATAAAACGCCGTCGCAACTAGCTTGATGGGAGTTGTTTATGCAGAACAAGGTGTTTCGTTTCTTTTTTGGCAAGACAGAAAACAAATTTATCCTCTTTATTGACGGGCTTGCCTATCTTCTCTTGGTTTATCTGTTTTTCGTGTGGTTTATGCCCGGCGTATTCTTCCGCCATAAATATGAGCGCGGCAGCATAACGTTCCGGTGTGCAGGCTATGCCCGCTATGCGGATGGTATTGATGAGGCTGTTTTTCACGGTATCTGCGATGCGGTGGCGGATGCCCTTTCACGGTGCGAACTGTATGATCAAAACAGGGAAGAAAGAAGGCATCTGTGAGTATGCTGCAAACGACAGCTCCTTTCCCGTGCAGGAAGGCTGGACGCATCTCGTTGCAGGTGACGAAATAGAAGGACATTCGTATTCGTATTTCCTCTATCGTGTCGCGGTGACATATATGTGCGATGTAGAGAAACTATCATTTAGTGATGTGGTAGATGATGAAAGGAATTTGACCGAGGTGCTTGCGGGCGCACGGAAATATATAGAGACAGAAAAGAAGTATTTGTTTTGATTTTGCAATGCATCCTTGTTCGGCGCATTCAGAAGACTTGTGTTTTTATCTCTTCCCAGCATTGTTTGCCAAAAGACTCTGTTATATCCCGCTCGATTTCTGCCAACAAATCAGTCTTATTAAGGGCGGCACAAATACTGTTGCTTTGTTTTATATATTTTTTCCCTTCGGTAGTATTTCCTATGCAATATAATGCATATCCGTGCGTATAAAGTAGATTAGGAAACACATATAAATCGTATGTCTTTTTGCAACAGTCTATATACCCCGCTTTGATACTTCTAAAGCTTCTGCATATCTGTCTTGCATTACTAAAAATCCTGAAAGGCTGTTTGCAAAGGTCACGTAATATTTTGCATATACGACGTGACCCATAAAATGGCTGTAATAATATTGTTCACCTTGTATTAATAAGGCTATTGCTATTTCTGCTTTTCCATTGCTCTGGAGTGTGATGGCAATCATATTTACCAGTTTCAGTTCTTGTATCGTAAAAAGATGCTTGGAAATATCACAATCCATCGTAAATGCAGGGAATGTAATATGGATTGCTTCGATTTCTTTTGCAAGGGCTTCTGGGAATTGCTGTCTATAATTGAAATAGACAGCTTGAAAATAGAGATATTCCTGCCGTTCAAGGTTCGTCATTTTCTTTTCATCATTTTTGAGAACCTGCAACTGCTCTGCAATGTCAAAATCATTGTTGTTAAACTTCTCTCTTAACTGTTTCTTTGTTGCAGCCTGTTTGTAATCAAAGTCTGTCAGAGGTATACACTTTATGGGTGGCAGCTCTCCCATCCGTTCCATAAGTGCATTTAAAAGCATTTCTTTGGGATATTCATTTCCTGCTTCTATTTTTGAGAGCTTTGAGGGTGGACATAATCCTTCACACAGTTGCTTTGCACTCAGCCCGTGTTTCTTTCGGAGTTGCTTTATTGTACTGCCGATATTATTTTCCGCATTCATAAAAAACTTCCTTGTGCAGATTTATTTCTGCCATCATTTCTTTATTGCCGAGCGCTTCAAAAAACATATATGTCCGTTTGAATAGTATTCTTCCTTCTTCTTTCCCAAGCCCGAGAAGAATGAGGCTCTTTGTATGCAGTAGGTAGGGAAGATTTTTCATCCTGCCATATTTTGTGCAGCTGGCACAGCCTTTGTCAGCAACCTGTAGCGCCATATCGAGTTGCCCGTCTGCCAAGAGCCACTGGGAAAGCATTCTGGCTATGGCGTCAAGTCCGAGCGGCATAATGCTATCCATCAAGTCATATTTTTGATAAAGCTTGTACAGTTGATTTGCTGCGGTAATAGCTTGCTGTCGTTTCCCCTCTCTGCACAGGCAGTAAGCTATATTATAGAAGATAATCATTTCATCAGGCATGAGCACGATGTTTTCAATGTCTGTTTGCACTGTGTAGCCCTCAAATGTTTTTTGCAATGCCTGTATGAAATCTGCCAGTATGACGGCATTTTCTCCATTATGTTTGCTTTTGTAATAGGCAGATTCATATAGATAAAATTGTTCTTCGCGCTCACTCATATCATTTGAGCAGTTCTTGTAAGCTTCCAATAAATCTTTGAACTCATAATCATCTGCATTGATACGCTTATTTATTTCCTGTTCAATCTGTATGCGCTTATATTGCGCAGGCATCAGAGACTGTGTAAAAAAGACGGAAGGTGTTTTCAATTCTCCAATATCTCATTGTATAGTTTTACAGATATTTGTTGCTTGCCGGATTCTATTCTTGAAAGCGTTTCCGGCTCGCAGTACCCCTCGCTGAGCTGTTCCTGCGTTTTTTGTCTTCGTTTCCTAAATTCCTGAATTATGACTCCGCCATTGTATTTTAACATACTTCACTATGATAGTATGAAATGCAGAATGCGTCAAGATATTCCGATAAGAGAAATATGAAACAAATTCCGCGGACGCTGGCAGTACTGTATGCACAGGCATTTTTAAACAGCCTCGTCTTTTTTGCACCGGTCGCATTGTTTGTCCGTACCCGATGCGGCATCAGCATCCGGCAGTTCTTTATATTGCAGGCGGTACTCAGCCTTTCGACTTTCATTTTTGAAGTTCCTTGCGGTATGATAACCGATAAGATTGGCTATAAGGCTTCCATCATACTTGCACAGTTCCTCCTGTGTATTGCAAGGCTGCTGTTTTTAGTGAGCGGCTACATAGGTGACGGAGTGTTTTTCCTCTTCTTTGGAGAAGCGGTGATAGAATCCCTCTCTGCCTGCTTCTTTTCTGGTACTTGTGAGGCATACTTGTACGGTATATATAAAGGCGATGTGTTTATGAAGAAATCCGCAGCTATCGGCAATTTTGATACGGCGGGATTTATCGCCAGTACTGTTCTGTTTGTTCCCATTTATCATTACTTTGGCGTTACGGGGCTTATCCTTGGAACTGCGCTTGCCGCCTTTGCCTCGCTTTGTCTGTTACCACTCTTGACAGGGGATGCTGTGAGAAATGCCACGGCAAATGGGAAAAGCGAAAGCATTTCTCTTTCGTTCTTCCTTCAGAGGCTGTTCAGCAAGCGGGTAGCCCTTATATTTCTTATTTCTTCTATATTGAGCCTTGGCACGCTTGCAATAAATTTCTGGCCTTTCGCTGGAAAACGTGGGTAAAAGTGGTATAATGGAGTTATGGAAACAGT
>CAKZZK010000212.1 GCA_937885235.1 uncultured Treponema sp. | reverse complement strand
AAGTCCCTAAATTTTTAGGTGCTTAACTTGACAAAATCGCTTACGAATGACAGTTTTAACCGCGGGGAGCCTTTGCAGGGTCAATGGGCGTTGACTTGTTGAAGACCATCAGCGAAATTTGAGACGTGCCTTTGATACCGTCCGTCCCCGCCGTTCCAAGGGAGTCACCAAAGACCACGTAATCGCCTTTCTTCACCCAGATGGAACCAAGCCCCGTATAGGCATAAGTATAACCTGCTTTTGACTGCACAAATACAACCTGCCCGTAACCACGGTAATTTCCCGTATACATTACCGTACCGGCGCGGATTGTCTTGACCGTCTCGCCCTGCATAGCAGAGAGCTGCACACCGCTTACCTTTCCCTTGGTATAGGTAACGACGGGATGCTCCACAGGCCACGTGAGGGAAGAATCCCCCTCCTTGCTTGAATAGACGCGGGGATCGTTTGAAGGCAGGTCTGGCAAATCGGGTGCAGAGGTATCAACAATGCTGACAGGAATCCTCAGCTTCTGCCCTGCAAGCAATATGCTGTCAGCAGAGAGATTGTTGAGTGATTTAAGTTGCTCAACAGAAATATCGTTCACTGTCGCAATGTGGTAGAAGGTGTCCCCCTTCTGCACGGTATACGTATCATATTGGCGCTTAAGGGCAGGGGCGGCGGACGAATCGTCCTCATCCTGATGGGGTATCGTAAGCCGCTGTCCCACCCAGAGGACATTGCTTTTGTTCATATTATTGGCAGCGCATAAATCTTCCACGCTAATGCCGTATTTCCTGCTGATGGCATAGAGGGTATCGCCTTTTGCCACCGTGTAGGTCACGGCATTCTGCGCCGAAGCCGCAGGAAATGCTGCCAGAAAAGAGAAAATCATAAGCATAATGACACTGCTTTTCATACGCTTTCTATTTTCGGCAGAATTTTCCAGAAAGATGAACGAACGGACAGGAGAAAGTCAGAACATACCGGGAAACACGTCTTCCATGCCGTACAGTTTTCCCCGTTTCAGGCTCCCGTCATCAAGGAATTTCTTAAGATTTTCCAAAGCGTGGACGGCGCCGTTTGCAAAACCCTGCCTGCTCCGCGCGGTGTGAGTCAGCTCTATGGTATCTGCGGCGCAGTCAAAGTAAACGCTGTGCGTTCCCGGCACAGAACCGCAGCGCGTGGAAGACACATGCAGCTGCTGAGGCTCTGGGCGGGCGTGGAAGGCATCAGTGACAAGCTCTGTTTTGCGCTTGTCACCCGTCATAACGCGGCGGGCAATCTCCAGAGCGGTACCGGAAGGGCTGTCTGCTTTCTGGTTATGGTGCATCTCCCAGACGGCGACATCGTACTCAGCAAAATTGTTCACGAGCTTTGCCGCCTCTTCCACAATCCGGTAGAACATATTCACCCCGATTGAAAAGTTAGCGCTGTGCATGGCAGTGCCTCCCGTCTGAGCGGCGAGTTCCGCCACTTCCGTCTGTCTGTCATTCCAGCCCGTGGTACCGATAACGAGGGGCAAGCCGCAGGGCAAGAGGGCACGGATATTGCCCATCACCGCAGACGGATGAGAAAACTCTATCACGCCCTCCGCGCCGCTTTCCTTTACCACTTTGGCAAGGGTATCGCCATCACCGGCGGCAATCTTCACCGTAGCATCTGATGCAATGACAACATCTATCGTCGCTACGACCTCATGACCGAACGAAAGGGCGGTCTGCTCAAGCAAATGCCCCATCTTTCCATAGCCAACCAATGCAATCTTCATTTTATACGCCTCCTCAATCAGACAAAAAGAGCACCGTGCAATATCTGCACTACCCTGTCAGCCTGCGCATTATCCACAACAAAGCTGATGTTCACCTTGCTCGCGCCCTGGCTTATCATCTGCACGTTGATGCCTTCCTTGCCAAGCGCCGAAAAAGCTGAGGCAAGGATGTGGCTCGAATGGGCTGCATCGCAGATGATTGTGACTATGGCGCGCTCTTTTTTAAGCTGCACCTCAGCAACGCGCTCCACGTCCTCAATGACGCCCGTCAGATCCACCTTGCCATTCACCGAAAGGCTGACGGAAACCTCTGACGTAGCAATCATATCTATGCTGATATTCCATTTGAGGAACTGGTTAAAGACGTGGGCAAGGAAGCCCGCAGCGCCGAGCATCCTGCTGGATTGCACGTCTATGATGCTCACATTCTTGACGCTTGTGATTGCGGTAACAGGCGGCGTTTTGCCTGCATGGCGCTCCACGATTATGGTGCCGGGGCTTTTCACATTGTAGCTGTTTTTAACGCGCACGGGCGTACCGGTCTTCCGGCAGGGTACCATGCTCCGCGGGTGAAGCACTTGAGAGCCGAACAGAGCAAGCTCCTGTGCTTCTTCATACGTCACTTCCGATATGGGATGCGTGCCCTGAACAACACGCGGATCCGCCGTCATGATGCCGTCCACATCCTTCCAGGTCTGGATTTCCTTTGCCTGCATTGCCGCGCCGATCATGGTGGCTGTCAGATCGCTGCCGCCGCGACCGAGGGTGGTGATGATTCCCTTGGCATCCTTTGCAATGAATCCCGTCACTATGGGAATGGCATCCACAGAACCATCTTTATATGCCTGCAAGTGCTGCGGGATTGACTGCCACACGCTGTCTAAAAGCTCGGCGGCCATGTAGTTTGAATCGCTTACAAAGCCAATGTCCCACGCATCATAAAACTGCGCCGCAACGCCCAGCTTTGAGAGATAAGCCGCCATCATGCGCACGGACAGCCGCTCGCCAAAGGACACAAGATAGTCGCGGGTCCGCTTGGTGAGTTCCCGCAGCATGCTGATGCCCGTGAGCAGCGTTTTCAGCTCTGCCAGAAGCTCGGTAATGGCGGGTACGCTGAGTTCCAGCTCCCGGGCTGTATCAAAGTGGAGCTTCTCAATCCTGCTGATGTCAAGCTTGCCCTGCACCGCCATATCGGCAGCCTCCAGCAGGTGGTCGGTAGTATCTCCCATTGCGCTCAGCACGACAACGGGGCGTTCCTCTTTATAGGTCTGTATAATAGAAGCAACATGGCGTATCCGCTCCGCATTTGCAACGGAGCTGCCGCCGAATTTCATCACTATCATGGCGCTATTATAGCAAAGCGGTATCGCTTCGACAATAGAGGTTTTGATGTACTGCCCCAATAGGAGTGTAGGAAACCCATGAACGCTTGGTACTGCCGCATGTCATTCGTAAGCGATTTTGTCAAGTTAAGCACCTAAAAATTTAGGGACTTTT
>CAKZZK010000211.1 GCA_937885235.1 uncultured Treponema sp. | reverse complement strand
GGCTCCCCCGCCAGATGCCGTAGTGCCAGCCCCGGTGCCCGCCGTACAGCGGCGAGGCCGCGGGAACCTCCGCGCTCCCGTCTCCGCCGGAATGCAGCACGTACTGCTCCGACTTGTCCTCTATCGCGAAGTCCTCCCCGCTGTCCCAGCTGCCGGCGTTTACCGTCCTGAACGTAATTCCCCCCGCTCCGGGGACGGGCAGCCGTATGTTCCCCTCCCCGTCGGCAGGATATGATGAGTCCGTATTGTATATTATGGTGCTTGTGGAGCCGCCGTATTCCACGGCAAAGCCGTTTCCCGTGAGCACGGTCTTTCCGTCCCGCACTGATGCACGGTAGCCCGCCTCCGGTACGCCGTCCCCGTATACGGTGCCGTCCTTCAGCGTGAATTCCTTCCCCCCTATGGTGCCGAGGTGCACCGTCCCCGTCCCGCTGTCCGTGGTCATGCCGGGCCCCCCCTCCGCGGTAAAGCGTACCTCGTTTCCCTTCCATCCGGGAGCTATGCCGAATACCGTGCTGTTTTCAAGCGAGGCTTCCTTTACTGCTTCCGCTTCGGGAAGCGAGAAGAAAGCATCATAGACTGCCTGCGCGTATTCCTCCGCAAGTCCGCCGCGCAGCAGGAAGCGCCGCCCTTCCCCGTCGTAGCGGTATGCCCCGGCGAGCCGCAGCCAGATGCCGGCCTCCGTAACGGCATCTTCATCATCCTGTCCTGCCTGTCCTGCGTCTTCCTCCGCCATGGCCTTTACCGCAGGGGCTAGCGCCGCCGCAAGGGCCTCCATCTGTCCTTCCGTGAGGATGCCGGGGAGGAACTTCCCCGCCTGTATCAGGCTTTCCGCCGTCCCCGCTCCGGCGGGGCGCGGCAGCCCCTCCTCGCCGGTGAACGGGCGCACCGAGCTGTAGCGTATCTTCACGTTCCACTCAGTGTCCGCACCCCTCGGGTCCCCGCATGTGTCAAAAACGAACCAGGCATATCCCCCGGCCGTCACCGCCGCACTGCCCGATGCGGCACGTTCGCCGCCCCCGGAAAGGTCGAGCCGCAGCCCCTCCTCGTCCGCCGGTGAGTCTCCTGCGTATGTCCTCGCGTACGGTCCCGCACTGCGCTCCCCGCTCACGGTCCTTCGTGCTTTTTCTTCTACATATATGCTCCCCGTGTACGGCGCGCGCCATGCCCTGAACGGCAGCTGCTCCGCAAACGCCCTGCCGTAGCCCTGCTTCTCTTCCGCCGTCAGCTCCCGTACCGCGTCCTTTATGTTTCCCGTTATGGAAAGCTTCGCCTCCGCAAAGCTGATGCTGCCCCCGGTTCCCGTGTTCCTCAGGTATGTGTCACGCCCCGTCATCAGTATGTCGGTCCGCCCGTCTCCGTCAACGTCGCTCAATGCGCACGTATACGATGCCGTCCCGTTCTGGCTGCTTTCCGCAAGCGACACGCCGAGCGACGGGCTTATGACCTTTGCTGCCAGTCCCGTGCCCCCGCTCACGCTCCACCCGAAGCCAGTGCTGCTGCTTTCCTCCATGTCCAGCGGCGGTGCCGGGGCATGCACGGTTACAGGCTCCCCCTCGAAGCCCTTCCCCGTGTTCCGGTATATCCGCAGCGTTCCGCCGTCCTGCGTCACCGCGTCTGGCCGCCCGTCTCCGTCCATGTCCGCCAGCGTGCTCTCCGTCCGGCTCCGCCCGCCCGAGCTGTGCCCGTTTATGCCTCCCGATATGTGTACGTCAACCGCCTTCAGCCCTATGCCGATGCCTCCGCTTCCCGTCACGCTCATGCCCGCGCTCCCGCTCGTGCCCTCGCTTACCGGCCTCCCGTTCTCCCATTCCTCTGCCGCTGCAAAGTATACGCTCTGCCCGCCTGCATCCTTTTCAAGCCCGTTATACGTGAAGCTGTACGTGTATGACCCGCCCGCGCCGTTCTTCACCGTGAATGACGTCAGCAGGCTCCCTCCGGAAATCCCCGCGCCGTATGCAAGCCCGTATTCCCTCAGCACCGTCGTACCCGAAAGCGCCTCTATGCTTTTCAGCCTCCGCGGGGCTGCCGTCAGGAACCTCCCCCGCGCGTCAAGCAGCACGTCATCACGCCCCTCGTAATTGAGCCGCACCGTGTACGCGCCCCCGCTCCCGTTTGTTCCCGTGTAGCTTATCTTCACAAGGTACGGAGTCCCGCCCTCGTTCTCGTAGTAATAGCTTACGCTGTTCCCGTATGTATCTGTCTCCTCGGTCAGGTTCCACGTGTACGTGCGGTATGCTCCGTCCGCACTGTACCCGCTCCGCGACGCCGCATCGTATGCTCCCCCGCTCCGCAGCCCGTACAGCCGCCGCGTCCCTGCCCTGTCCGTCACCTCCCACCAGTCGCGCCCGTTTACTTCGTGCCGTTCTGTCTTTTCAAATGCACTTTCGCTCAGCGCCGTGTATGTCTGTTCGTTCCCGTTTTCGCCGTACAGTGCAAGCTCCGCCCCGTCCTTCAGGTACACGTCATGCCCGTCGTACCCGGGCAGCCCCGTCCGCGTGTCCGTCGTTATCGTGCTCCCTGCCTGCAGTGAGAAGCCCTTCCCCAGTATGCCGTTCCCGCTCCCGCTCGTGTACGTCACCGCCAGCCGCGGCTGCATCCCCTGCCGCCCCGCGGGCAGCTGCAGCGCCAGCCTGAACGATGCGCTTCCCCCTGCATTCCCCGCTGCACCTTCTGCCTTCAGCATCCCCGAAAGCGGCTCCGCAGCTTCAAGCCCCTTTATGCTGTTTATGTCCAGCTCAAGCGGGCCTGCCGCATCCGGCACTGCCAGCGTTGCGTTTATCATGTCCGTAAAGTGCGTGCTCGCGCTCGTCACGCTCGCAAGCTCCCGGTCCACCGCCACACGCTCCAGCGCCGTCCACCGTTCAAGCCCCGTGTCGTAGTAGTAGGTCGCTATGTCTTCAAGGGCTGCTCCCTTCATGTTCAGCGCGCGCTCGTACGGCAGCGTGATGTACACTTCTTTCCTGAACTGCTGCCCCGCGGGCAGGAACCGGTACCCGCCGCCCCGCTCCGTCGCGTTCGCTATCGCTTCCCCCGTCTCCTCCACGGACGCAAGCCTCGTGATTGAAATCTCCGTATCTTTTTCAAGTGCTCCGGCGGGTATCACTATGACGGCACGCCCCAGCCGCACTTCGCCCCCTTCCTCCGCGCGGATGAGCGCACAGGCTGTCCCTGCAGGGGCTGCCGCCGCGGGCCGGGGAACCCGGACCACCGCCGGCTGTGTATATGCCGCAGGGCTCAGCGCCGTCATATAGCCCAGCGCCATGACCCATGCCAGCACCCGCTTTATCCACTCCTTCTTCTCGCTATCTTCCCTGCCCATCGGCCCGCTCCTTTTATTCATCTTAATTTGTTTCAAACTTTACTTCGACATACTTTTCCGGCAGTCCATCGGCTGCGGAAAGCTCTGCTACAAAACCTGTTGCCCCGCTTGTCAGCCGCGGGGCCGTTGCACACGAGCGTGAATTCCCGCGATGAAGACGCATACAGCACGGTCAGCGCGTTCGCTGCGTTGTAACCGGCATTCAATGTGTCTGTATATGTCCACTTCCGTATTACTTCCGTTTCTCCGGCGGCATATTTCACTACTTTGTATTGCCGGTGCGTGTTTATCTGTACCGACAGCATATATATGTCTCCCGTCCTCGTACTCCGGCAGCAGAACACCAGCCCGTACCCGGACAATGGGTTCCCTGCATATTTTGTTATGGTTGCGGATACGGGCATCGTTCCCGATGCATCCGCAGCCTTCCACACCGTGCCCGTCCCTTCGGCGGGAAGGTATGAAGCATCGTTCGTCCTGAATGTATACACCGTTCCCCCGTTTGCGGACTGCGATACAGTAAAGTCTTCGGTTTCTGCCGCCTCAGTCCACAGGCCTGCGGACGATTCCGCAAGGGCTGCCGCCGCGGGTACCCCTTCCCGTTCCGTATAGGCCTCCGAATCCGCCACGCTGCATGACCAGAGCACTCCAAGCAGCGGCAGCAGGACCGCAAGGAAAAGCCGCCTCATCATGGCACTTCCTCCTCCAGCGTCACCTGATACAGCAGGATGCGTGTTCCTGCACCTTCAGGAAGCACGTTCGCCATATCCGGGTATACCTTGAAGCATACGTTCCGCGCCCTGTGTCCGTCATTCTCCAGCACAAACTTTACCTTGTTCTGTATGGGTGCACTGGAACCGTCCTCCGACATACGGTAAAAATCCGTGTCTGCCCCGCTTGCCAGCGTGGACACAGCCCCGCCGTAATCAAGCTGCTCAAGCATTACATAGGCCTTTCGGTGCGGGCGGATATATACCGCGTACCAGTCTTCATCGCAGTCAAGCGTATCTTCATGCACGTACCGGCATACCGTGAGCGACGCGCGGCATTCGGTTTCCAGCAGCGTGGCCCGTTCCATCGCGCCATTGTCCTCATACTCGTCGCGTACCGCGGATGTCGATACGGCGGGCACAAGGCGGCTCCCTTTAAACAGCATTTCGCCGCGCACCTTGTCCAGACGGTACACGTACCTTTCCACAGATTCAAGCCCAGTGAAGCGGTCTGCGTACGCAGTTCCGGTACCCCGGTACAGCTCCCTGAAATCATAGCAGCCGTCGTCATCCGCCCGCAGCAGGATGAATCCATCTGCCGCCTCGTCTTCCTGCCATGAAAGGTATATGGCGTAGGGCGTGCGGTAGCTGTCTGCGGCGGGCGCATCATCGGAAGGGTCATTATAGGTACGCAGCAATCCGTCCACGTTCCCGTTCGCACATGAAGAAAGCAGGATTACCGCAAGCATGAGGAACGCACGCTTTCTCATAAGCCGAACGTCACTCCGAAAGCGGGCATGAGTGTATCGAATGAGGCTCCCGTAAGTGCGTGGCTGTAGCCAAGCTCTGCAAAAAACGCGCTACTTTTATGGAAACGAAACTCGTATCCGGCTACGGCTGCTACTGACACGCCGCGGCGTCTTTCTCGCCTGCCACCTTCGTATTTCGGTTTGAACGAATAGACATCCGCCGTCCATAATGGTCCGCCACCGAGGTAGAAGCCCTGCTGCCGCGTAAAGTTGAAGTGCACCAGCACGTTCCCCTCCGCGGTGAAGGAATTCAGCAGGGAACCGTAAGTGTCCGGGTCTCCCCTTCCCATCCTCCAGCCGAAGAGCATACGGCCAGAAAGCCGCAGCCCCAGGTCTGATGCCGTATGCCCCGCTCCCAGCGGAAACAGCTCCAGCCCTGTGCGTAGCTGGATAATGCCTGAAATCGCATCCGACCATTCCCGCTCTGCAGGATTCCACCAGCCGACTACAGCCGGAAAGCGTGGGGTAAAGTGAATGTCGTCTTCGTCCGACTCTGTAGCGGATAACCGCATTGCGGTAAACGCAAATGTTATGACGCAAACGAGGATTTTACGGCCTGCAATACCTTTAATCGCCATAACTCTTTGTTATACCTACAGAACGCCCATCATCCTTTAATACAACAGAGTCTACATCTTCTGCATCAGTATCTGCAGCAGAAGTACACGAACACAAACCTAAGCCACATACAAAGGCTATCACCATCATTATTTTTGCAAGTATTTTCATAAAAAACCTAACAAGGCTGATTTTATCATACTTGAAAAACACAAAATGGACATATTATGAAAATTTCAAAACTTTTTTTAAATTTTTTTAGAAAATTTTGTTTTGCAGTACATATTCAAAATCATAGCCAAACAATTCTTTGAATGTTTTTATATAATAATCCACCTCCTTTGCCATGCACAACTTCATCACTAGTGCGTTATGAATATATTTTTTCGCTTCATCATACTTACCTAAGTAAGCAAGGGCAGTTCCCTTGCAAACTATTAACTCTGCAAGACTACTCAAACCGCTATCTTTGCGGCAACTTTGGATTCCCGTTCCAGCGAGCTCCACTTCTTTCTCATAGTTCTTTCGATCCTCCTCCCAACAGGCAAGGTTCAACAAGATAACAGGGTACTGCTTTGCCTTTTCATCGGAATCTACCACACTATTTTCAAAATAGTCTTTCAGAAAATATAAGCGTTTGAATGCACTTTCTACCCGTTCGGGAATCTGGTACTCTTCCAAGGCGATGTTATTCAAAATCATAAGCTCATCCACAAAAAATACTTTGCGAGATATAACTCCATCAAGCGTAAAATCCTTGACGGTCTGCTTTATGGCCTGTATAAACAGCATCAAAGCCTTGTCAGAAAAAACCTTTCTGTTTCTTTGTTCTTCTAAGCCTGAAAAAAACAAATAAAACTGACGTTCTATCTCATTCATCTTTGTTTTAGAGCAATCTTTGTATAGTGCAAGCAGCTCCTTGATATTGTAATTTTCACGCGCAACAAGTGTCTTGATTTCCTTCTCTATCGTCATCCGCTTGAATTCTGAGTCAGAGGCAAAAAAATTATATTCATGCGCAGATATCCCCAGCACACTCAGCAATGCTTTACATATGCCGGGCGAGGGCACATGTTCTCCACGTTCTATGCGCGAAAGCGTAGCTATAGAGCAAATTCCCACGCATAAATCTTCCTGCTGCATGTTCCGGGCTTTCCGCCAAACCTTGATAAATTGTCCAATTGGTATCACTGCCATAATTTAAGAAGTTTATTTTCAAATCTCCATTTTGTCAAGCAATTTATTTTGCTCAGTATGACAACCTCGTCGCCAGTTTTGAACCGTGAATAGTACGAGTCACGAACTGCGACTCGACGAGTCATGAAGCGCGACTCGACGAATCACAAAACGTGACTCGTACTATTCCGAAACCGCGACTCGGCGAGTTCACGTATGGACAATTTCACCATTCTGACCTACACTGGAATGCGGAGGATTTTTCATGACATATTACGTATCAGCGGGTGCTTCCCCGTTGGGGAAAGGCACGAAGGAAAGCCCCTTTGCCACAATTCAGGCGGCGGCAGAGCTTGCAAAGGCAGGGGACGAAATACTAGTTGCCCCGGGCACGTACAGGGAGGCAGTGCATCCCCGCCATGCAGGGACGGAGCAGACACGGATTATCTACCGGAGCGAGAAGAAAGGCAAAGCCATCATCACGGGGGCAGAAGCCGTGACGGACTGGGAGCCCGTGGAGGGAAGCGTATGGAAATGCGCGGTGCCTAATGCCATCTTTGGCGACTACAATCCCTTCACCACGCTTGTGAGCGGAGACTGGTTCATAGCCTCGTTCATCGCGCACACCGGAGAAGTCTACCTGAACGACAAGGCACTCTACGAAGTGACATCCCTTGAGCTTGTAAAAAAGCCGGTGCGCTCGGAAAGCTCCTGGGATCCAGACTTTTCAGTCTATACCTGGTTTTCAGAACAGGATGCCGCTGCAAACAAGACGGTCATCTACGCCAACTTCCACGATGCAGACCCCCGCAAGGAACGGGTGGAAATCAACGTAAGGCGGAACTGCTTCTACCCAGAGGAAGAAGGCATAGGTTACATCACGCTCTCCGGCTTTACGGTGACAAAGGCTGCCACCCAGTGGGCACCGCCGACAGCGTATCAGGAAGGCATGGTGGGACCGCACTGGTCAAAGGGCTGGATCATTGAAGACTGCGACATTTCACACTCCAAGTGCAGCGGCATCTCGCTTGGAAAGTACCTGCAGCCAAACAATGACAACAAGTGGCTCAAGTGGAAGTTCAAGGACGGCACCCAGACCGAGCGCGACTGCATCTGCCAGGCGCAGAACGAAGGCTGGACAAAAGAGCGGATCGGCTCCCATATCATACGCAGGTGCACTATCCACGACTGCGGGCAGACCGGCATAGTGGGGCACCTTGGCGGCGTATTTTCTACTATAGAATACAACCACATCCACCACATCAACAACCGCCAGAACCTCGCAGGGGCGGAAATCGGCGGCATCAAGATGCACGCGGCAATAGACGTGACAATCCGCCACAATCACATCCACCACTGCACGCGCGGGCTCTGGCTTGACTGGCAGGCACAGGGCACGAGGGTTACGCAGAACCTCTTCCATGACAACACCCTGCCATTCGCCCACCTTATGCACAGAGAGGCAATGGTGGGAATAGGCGAAGACATCTTCATCGAAGTCTCCCACGGACCCACGCTCATAGACCACAATGTCCTGCTTTCCACCCGCTCGCTCAAGCTTGCCACACAGGGCGTTGCCGTGGTGCACAACCTGATCGGCGGCTCCCTGTGCGCGGTGGGCACGGGCGTAAACAATGGCGCAAAGACCATGATTTCTCCCCGCTACACCCCCTACCATGTGCCGCACAGGACGGAGATTGCAGGCTTTATGACCATCCTGCACGGAGATATGCGTTTTTACAACAATATATTCGTACAGCAGGAGGTGCACCCCTTCCTCAAAGAAGCTGCCGCAAACAATCAGGCAAACGACTGGGACGATATGAACGTGGCTGTGGGAACCGCCCCCTACAGCGGCTACCAGACGGCAGAAGAATGGGAAAAAGAGTTTGACGGCTACTGCGGCATGGGCTCTGCGCCAAGCGACCGCTACTATATCCCGCTTCCCGTATGGACGGGCGGCAATTACTTCTTTAACGGGGCAAAGCCCTGCGACAAGGAAAAAGACTTTGTGGCAGACAGCCAGACGCAGATCCATCTGGAGCTCAAAGAAGAAGGCGGAGCATGGGTGCTGCACACAAACCTTGCCGTCGGCGGCGTAAAGACGGTCAGCAGCGAGACGCTCGGCATGGCTTTTGAGCCGGAACAGCGCTATGAAAACCCTGACGGCACGGAAATCGTCTTCAATGAGGATTATTTCGGCGAAAAACAGGGCTCCGTGATTGCCGGTCCCTTCGCAAAGATTGCTGACGGCATGAAATTGTGCTGATTTTTCGCTAAAAAGGGAGTTTTCGCCGTAACTTTTTTCTGTTTCGTTGGTTTACCAGACGTATGAAAAGGATTTTTTTGCTGTTTCTCATGCTTGGTTCATCAATCGCTGTACACGGAGAAGAAGCTTCAATGGCAAGGCTCCTCTATCAGGGACACGGAAGCATCCGCTTGGTGTCGGCAAAGGGGCTTGTGATATACATTGACCCTTATGCCGGCACCGGCTACAATCTGCCTGCCGATTTTGTGCTCATCACCCACGAGCATCCCGACCACAACGCCGTCTCTCTGGTGAGGCAGAAATCCGGCTGCCGCGTGTTCCATGCGCGGAATTTTCTTTCCGGCGGCAAATACGGCACCGTTGTCCTCAACGGGGTGCGCATACAGGCGGTTCCCGCCTACAACAAGAACCACAAGCAGACGGAGTGCGTGGGCTTTGTCATCACGCTGGAAAACGGTATAAAAATCTACTGCGCGGGGGACACATCATATACCACCTATATGGAAGCAAATCTGTCAAAAATGCACATCGACTACGCCCTGCTCCCCTGCGACGGCGTGTACAATATGGATGCGGAGGAAGCGACCCGCTGTGCCGACATCATCGGAGCACGCTGCTCCATCCCTATACACATGAAGCCGGGGGCGCTTTTTGACTCCACGGTTGCCGAAAGATTTACCCCCAGCTCGCGGCTTATCCTTAAACCGGCGCAGGAGATTCTTTTGGAAAGATAACGCTATGAATGCAAAGGTCATCTCTCTTGCCACATTCTTCGTTATGCGGTACTATACAGAGTATGAAGGCAATCATCACGGTGGTAGGCGCGGACAAGGTAGGCATCATTGCCAAGGTGTCCGCATACCTTGCAAACCATGCTATTAATATAGTAGATATTACACAGACAATACTCAGCGGAAACTTCGTCATGATGATGATGGTGGACTTTGAAAACGCAGACATAGCCATAGATGAGGCGCGCAAGGACTTAACGGAATCCTGCGCGGCACTCGGGGTGGAAGCAAACATCATGAACGAGCGGGTCTTCTCGCAAATGCATCGAATCTAATCTGTCTTGCACATTCGCTCGAAGGTGCTTTTTAAATCCCCCGTAAGCGGGGTAAAAAGGAAATCCTCTTCCAGGCGCAGAAAAGCCGTGCGGCTGATGTTTTTTGCCCCGTAGCGAGCAATGTTATCCGTGTAACTCTGGCTGTCAATCAGCCTGCCGCCACAGGAAGCAAACGCACGCGCAAAAAGCACAAATGCGCTCTTGGCGCTGTCGCTCGCCTTGGTGAACATGGATTCGCCGCAAAACACGCTGCCGAGCAGTACGCCGTAAAAGCCGCCCACCAGCTCAGTACCCAGCCACACTTCCACGCTGTGCGCGTAGCCCGCCTTGTGAAAGGCTGTATATGAGCGAATCATCTTGTCGCCAATCCAAGAGCCGGACTGCCCTTCCCGCACCATATCGCGGCATTCCTCCATAACGCGGCTAAAACACAGGTCCATCGTATAACGGTATGGCGTATGCTTCAAAAAGCGCTCCAGACGGCGTGGCACATGCAGATCCTGCATCCGCAGGCAGAAGCGCGGTTCAGGGCTGCACCAGATGACGGGATCTCCCTCGTCTTCGTTAAACCACGGAAATATGCCCTGCATATAGGCGGAGTACAAAAGCTGCAAGGGAATGGCGTCTGTCACACAGCAGACCCCCAGCCCCCTTCCATGCGGCTTAGGAAACTCGATAATTTCATCCGGCAAGATGAAAGCCGCTTCTCTTTCTTCATTGTGCATAGCTGAAAATCACCTTACCGTCGGTCCCATCGTCCTTCACGTCGGCACTCACGCTGCCTCCCTCGGCCAAAGCACCGAAAAGCACTTCGTCCACGAGTGGGGAGGCAAGCAGTTCCTCTGCCGTGCGGCCAATGTTGCGCGCGCCAAACTCCCTGCTATAGCCCTTTTCTGCCACCAGCGCCACCACTGCATCGGACACCTTGAGGCTGACTTTTCTTGCGGCAAGACGGGAGGCAATCTTCTGTATATCTTTGCGGGCAATGTTCTCCGTAATATCTCGCGACAGGTGGGCAAAGGGAATCACCGCATCCAGCCTGTTGCGGAACTCTGGACTGAATGCCTTTTCCACTGCCTCTTTGAGCGTAGCTTTGTCATTGCCATGGGAAGAAAGCCCGGAATCAAAGCCCACCGCGCCCCGTTCCATGTCGCGTGCTCCGGCGTTGCTCGTCATGATGATGATGCAGTTGCGGAAATCCGCCTTGCGCCCCTGATTGTCTGTAAGCGTGCCGTAATCCATCACCTGCAGGAGGATATTGTAGATATCCTGATGGGCTTTTTCAATCTCATCGAAAAGGACGATGGCGTGGGGCTCCTTGCGCACGGCATCGGTAAGCAAGCCTCCGTTCTCGTAGCCCACATAGCCGGGCGCGGAACCGATAAGCCTGCTCACCGTGTATTTCTCCTGATACTCGCTCATGTCAAATCTGATGAGTTTTTCGCCAAGCGTTGCTGAGAGCACGCGGGCAAGTTCTGTCTTGCCCACCCCCGTTGGCCCCACAAAGAGGAAGGAAGCTTCCGGTTTGTCCATGTTGCGGAAGCCTGCGCGGGCTTTCTTCACCGCAAGGGTTACGGCTCTTACCGCTTCATCCTGTCCGAATATCTCTGTAAGGAGCGTTTTTTCCAGCGAACGCAGCCTGTCCTTTTCATCTATGGTTACGTCTTCCAGGGGAACCCGCGCCATTTTTGCCGCCACCTTGCGGATAATCTCCGGCGTCACGACAAGCGGCTTTTCCTCTGGCTCTGCGTGGATGCGGCGGTAGGCGCCCGCTTCATCCATGATATCTATGGCTTTGTCCGGCAGGCGGCGGTCGGTGATGTACTGCACGGAAAGGTCCACGGCGGCTTCCAGTGCAGAATCTTCGTAAGTCACGCGGTGGTAAGCGGCATAGCGAGATTCCAAGCCCTGCAGAATTTTTACGCATTCATCGCGGCTTGGTTCTGCAATGTCAATCTTCTGGAAGCGGCGGGCAAGCGCCCTGTCTTTCTCAAAGATGCGGGTATATTCTTCAAAGGTGGTAGAGCCAATGCAGCGGATTTTGCCGCTTGTCAGCACGGGCTTGAGGATATTGGCGGCATCAAGGGCACCCCCGTTCACGGCACCTGCTCCGACAATCGTATGAATTTCATCTATAAAGAGTATTGCCTTTTCTTTCTTCAGCAGTTCACCAGTCACTTTTTTCAGTCTGTCTTCAAAATCTCCGCGATACTTAGTACCGGCGAGCAGGCTGCCGATGTCCAGCGCATACACGGAAAAGTCTTTGAGCGGCTCAGGTACAAGACCTTCCGCAATCCTGGAAGCAAGACCTTCGGTGATGGCGGTCTTTCCCACTCCGGCATCGCCTACATGCAGGGGATTATTTTTTGTGCGGCGGCAAAGTATCTGCACAGTGCGCTCAAGCTCTTCCTCGCGCCCCACGAGTACATCAAGCTCGTTGTTTTTTGCTTTCTCCGTAAGGTCTGTCGCATACTTTTTGAGCACTCCCTTGCTTTCTTTTTCAGCGGTCTTCGCATGCACGTACTGGCTTTCGCCTCCGCCAGAAAACATATCTGTATCATCAGCAAGCTCTTCGCCAAATCCTGCCCGTTCGTTGCGCCTTAAGCTGATGACTTCGAGCAGGGCAAGCCTGTCCACGCCATTTTTGCGCATGATATATGAGCAGTAATTTTTTTCGGCATCCAGCATGCTGACAAGCAGGTCGGTGAATTCCATTTCCTTTTTTTCTGCCCCGCGGCACTGCATCTCAGCGGTGGCAAGCACTGTCTGCAAGCCGACGGATGTGTCCGCCGTAGCGCGTTTGGCGGTGGGCACGCTTTTTGCAAGGTAGGCATCTATCTCAAAGGCAATCTGGCTGACATTTGCCCCGCAATCAATCAGAAGGTCCTGTACGTCTCTGCGCTTCAAGGCGCACTGCAATACGTGCTCTGGAGTGAAAAACAGATAGTGTTTGTTCTGGGCTTCTTTATATGCCTCGTCCAATATTTCTTTTAGCTGTTCGTCTATCTTCATCCGGCAAACTCCGCAGTCTTAGCAGCTTTCAATCTCACAGCGCAGGGGAAAACCTTCCTTCCTTGCCAGATTTATGGTCATCTGCGCACGGGAGGCTGCGATATCATAGGTGTATATGCCCGCAACGCCGCTTCCCTTTCGGTGTACGTCTTCCATTATCTGCTTTGCCTGCGCCGCTGTCTTATTGAATACCTGTTTGAGGATATGCACAACAAAATCCTTGGTGGTGTAGTCATCGTTTAGCAATATGACCTTGTAATCCGGCGGCACCTGCACGTCGTCAGCAAGCGCAATGCCGCTCTCGCCCTCATAGAATGAATCTTCCATAGTGATAATTATAGCAAAAATATGGCCGTGTGTAAGCACATGTAAGGGTCGCCCCCTTCATTTTCTTTAATTCCCCAGACGGATCTTCGCATAGAGTGAGCCGCTGCCGAGGATGGCGAAGACGTCGGGATAGTGCTTGTAGAGGGATTCCTTGACATAGAGATTGCTTTCCATGCCGAGGACTATGCGGTCTGAGACGGGCAGCTCGTAGTCCATCATCGCATAGGCGAGGAATTCCCAGCCCGTATCCGCGCCTTTTTTGCGCTGATTATAGAAATCATACATGGCGTAGGAATGGAGCGAGAAATCTACCTGCTGCCCGCTGTTAAAGCGCCAGCTCAGCGCTCCCACAAACTCACCGCCGACGGTATAGCTGTACGGGCGCACCAAGCCTTCTGGCTCCACCAAATGCCGGCGGATATAATAAAAGTCAGTTGTTCCAAGCAGGATTGCCCCCAGATGAGCCTGCCATTCCAGCTTGCTTGAAGCAAGCTTCACCCGCTGCTTGATTGCTACGCCGGGCGCAAGGGAAGAAAAGTCATAAAAAGACTGCCAGACAAAATCGTAGTTCATGGAAAAACCAAGCGTCGTGTCAAGGTTATCTCCCCACTCGGGCGCACGTGCCCACAGCATGCCGTTGCTGAAAATGTGGATATTGTAGCCAAGCTTTTCCTCAAGCGGCTTGTAGCCCTCGCCAGAACTAAAGCCAAGTGAGCCGCCAAGCGTCAGGTCAAACTGGCTGTAAGGCTTGTTGGAATCGTGCCCGTAGGGGTCTTTGTATGCCACCGAAGCCTCCAGCCCCATAAAGCCGGGGAAGGTTTCCCGCAAGGCTTTGATGTGTTTGGGCTTGGTGTAGCCCCATGCAGCTCCAACGTATGTCCGAAAAGAGAGGCTGTAGATGTTTCCCGTCGATCCCGCAGGCTTGTGCCCTGTAGCAAAGTCTGTGTAGAGCCGCAGGGGATTGAACACGTAGCCCAAAGGCTTCCAAAGCTCGCCCGCTTCAAGCCCTATGCGGTAGAACATCTCTCCCACAGCAAAGGCACCGACGGTGGTATACACCATGTCATTCTTAGAGGGGGCATTTGTCTCGAAAAACCATTCCCAGATGGCAGAACCGAGGAGCGTTACACCGAAAGATTCCACAGGATTGAGGTTCGCGTTGCGCGCGCCCATATAGTACAGGCTGCCCTGATAGGGATGGAGGACAAAATTCGTCCAGTACCAGTCATCGTCCCACTCCATATCACGGTCATAGAAGTGCTTCATATCATTCCACGACACCTGCGCCCATGATTGCCGTGCGACAAAGCGGTTCCAGGAGCCGATCACCAAGCTCGGCACGATTGCGGCACTAAGCCCCACCAGATATGACTTCTTCCCGCCTTCGGCAGTCTCTTCTTCTTTGCCCTGTGCATCTTGCACAGCTTGCCCGGAGGCTGCAGATAAACACAAAACAGCACAGAGCAGCAGAAGAAGACATTTCTTCAACTTCATACTTCCCAGTATATAGTGTTTGCAAAGTCTTAGGCAATAAGACTTTGCAAAATTTCGCAGCACAGCTTATAGATACTTTCAGCTGCGGCGGCATAGCTGTGGCGCTTGAGCAAGTCCTGCGGGTGCTCGGAAAGCGGCTCTGAAAGCAGGGCATCCATGTCACAGTCCGTGGAATGGGGGTCTATGTAATGCACTGCTCCGCCATAAATTTCAGGAAGGCTCGCGGCATTCGCCACGATAGCGCTTGCACCCACTGCAAGGGCTTCCAAGGGGGGAATGCCGAAGCCCTCGTAATACGAGGGAAAGACAAAAGCCTTGCAGTGCCGCATGAGCGCTTTTACCTCCGCATCAGACACATAGCCGAGCAAAACAACGTTGGCAAGGCTTTTAAGCGCGTCCAGCTCTGGAGGTACCAGGCCGCTGATTGCCTTGCCGCTCACCGCGAAAAGCCCTTCGGGGTGGGAAGCGGCATAGCGGGCAATCCATGCAAGATTCTTCCTCCGGCTCAAGCTGCCAAGGGTAAAATAATACGCCTCCTCTGCAAGGCGGGGAAAGCGGGCAAAAATGCCGTCGTCCTCTTCCACTTTCGTGATATGCTCCCAGCCGTTGCCTATGACCGTTATGCGTGAGGCATCCACACTGTATCGCTTCTGGATTTGCCGTGCGCTGAATGCGGAGACGGTGATGATCTTCCTTGCATGGCGGCAGATATTCGCATAGTTGAGCATGCTGTACGCGCGGATAAGCCTGTCCTTAAAGCTCACGAAGTCCTGCGGGCAGTCTGCCGCATAGATGTCGTGCAGGAATGCTATGCCGCAGTTTTTTCCCAAGGGAGCCGTGTTGGAAAAATCAAAGGCAAGCGCATGGCGGCGGCGGCACTCCCGCGCGAAAGTTCCCAGATCCCAGAAGGGGAAGCCTTTTATTGCCTTTGGGGAGCGGATAAGCTCTATTTGCTCATAGCGGGGCACTTTCTTTGCATTTGCGGGCACAAGGATTGCAAAGCGGGGCGACTGCTCCCCCGTCTTTGTGGCGAGCAGCTTGTCCAGCCGCCTACAGACCTCCCAGGCATAGCGCTCAATGCCTGTCAGGTTCCGGCAGAGGAAATTGCCGTTTATCAAAATCAGTGTTTGCATAGCTTTTTCGCAAGGCCGCGCACAAAGGCTGCCTGCGCCTCCCAGAATGCAAAGAGCCACGGCAAATGTGCCTTGATGTCCGCAAGCGTAAAGACAAGCGGAGACTGCAGGATGTTTACAATGCGGCTGTCATTCACCAGATGAACCTTGGCGAACTGGAATTTCGGTTCCGCAATCATCTTCTGCACGTCATCGGGGATGGTGCCGCTTTCCTTAATCCGCTGCTGAAGCGCCTTGCCTGCCAGTTTGTAATAAGGG
>CAKZZK010000210.1 GCA_937885235.1 uncultured Treponema sp. | reverse complement strand
GGAACCTTGACGGTGAGCACGCCCTTCTTCGAGAGCTTGGCATCCTTGTACTCCGTGGGAGCCACGACGTTGGGGTGCTGGAAGTCGTTGAAGTCGGCGGCATTCTTCGAGGTGAGGATACGGCCGGTAACCGACTTGGCCTTGAAGCCCTCGATGTTGATGTCGAGTGTCTGGGCCTTGTCGAGGGATACGTTTGTCAGGGCGAAGACGATAGAGCCGTCCTGTGTCTTGGCGGCAGAGGCAGAGAGCATGGGGCAGGGGCGATAGCCGGCATCCTGCGCACCCTCTTTCTCCTTGAAGTAGGCCTTGCTCACCTGCATGATCTCAGAGTTCAGGTCGACGGGCAGATAAGTGGCCTCCTGGAACGGGGTGTACATCTCGAAGACATGATAGGTCGGCGTGAGCACCATGTGGCCCGTGCCCTCCTGGTCGGTGAGGATCATCGACTGCAGCACGTTTACCACCTGTGCAATGTTCGTCATCTTCACACGGTCGGTGTACTTATGGAATACGTTCAGTGAGAGAGATGCCACGAAGGCGTCGCGCAGGGCATTCTGTTGATACAGGTGACCGGGGATGGTGCCAGGCTCCTCGTCCCACCAGGTGCCCCACTCGTCGACGAGCAGGCCGATGCGGTTCTGAGGATCCTTCTCGTCCATGATGGCCTTGTGCTTCTGGATCACCTCCTCAATCTGGAAGGCAATGGAACTGACATAAGAAGTACAGTACCAGATTTCATATTCTTTCAGGGAAAGGCTTTTGGGGTTTGCCGCCGCCCTGCGCGCCAGTTCGTTTTCCGGCGTGGTCATAGCGCTGACATTGATCGTGTCGATTTTTCCCGGCAGACCCAGCGCTTCCTGAACCGCCGGCAGCTGCGCTACGATCTGGTTTTCTTCTTCCCCGCCGCCGCTGACGACCCCGGCGATTTTAAAGAAGCTTCTGCCGCCATCCTGTTTGGCATAGGCCAGTTCATCTCCCGTCTTTACCTTCAGCTTCTGGGCCAGGGCTTTGCCAACCAGTACAGCATCGGTATCCTTTTCTGTCGGCCAGGCCCCGTCGATCTGCCACCAGGATTTCATATACTGTTCCCCGGTAGAAAACTCTTCACCGGTAGGCAGTTTCATGTAATGATCAAACCAGGTTCCTGTTAACGCAACCGTTTCGCCGTTTTCCAGTTTTATACTGCCTGTCAGGTGCGGCGAAAAGGCGACTATATTATTCGTCCAGAAGATCGTCTTCAGTTTGCCTACGTCTTCTTCCAGAAGGTACTCCTTCGGCGCGGAGCCTTCCTCCAGTCCGTAGATGTCCTTCAGGATAGAAGCGTTTTTTGAGGTAACTGTAATATTGGCGCCAAAGGCTTTCAGTTCCTGATTTACCTTGTCGCCTACATCAAACATGACATTCAGCATTGCCGTCGCCATGATGGTCTTAAACGTAGAGGCGGGCGGATAAGCAGCATTCACCGCGCGGTTCAAAAGCGGCTTATTTCTATCCAACGAAACCCTTGCATATTCGGAAGAAAAATCATCCGAAGAAAGCAAATTGGAATCAAAATAGGGATAAGAAACCATTGCGAGGATTTCCCCGCTTGCCGGTTTCAAAACAACGACAGAGCCCACCCGTTCACCCAGAGCTTTCTCTGCCAAAGTCTGTATCGTGTTGTCGATGGTGAGGACAATATTCTTTCCGCTCTGCGGTGGTTCCACAATGGGCACCTCACTCAGCACGTGACCGCGGGCATCAATCGTGCGGCTCTCCCTACCGGGCTTTCCCTGCAGCAATTTGTCATACTGCCTCTCAATGCCCATCTTGCCGACGACGGAGTTAGCCGTATAGCCATAGTTAAACAGCTCTGTCAGCTCCTCCTTTGTGATTGTGCCGACATAGCCCAAAATATGACTGATAGAGCCGGAGGTAACATAGTTCCGCACGGGCTTGCTCGCCCAAGACACGCCGGGCAAATCAGTGCTGTTCTCTGCGATATTACTTATCGTGGAAAACGGCACATTGCTCCTCACTTCAAACGTGGAAAAAGAATGGCGCTGATTTTTGGGAATCTTTGCATCGATGCTTGCCTTTGAAATTCCCAAATAACCAGAGAGCTTCAAAGTCACTGTGTCGTACAAATCGTTGGGAATTTCCCCCGGAATAATGCTGACCGAAAAAGAATCATTGTTGATGACTAATGGCAGATTTGCATTTCTGTCAAAGATCTCCCCCCGCTGGGCAGGAATTGTGGAAACTGTGCTCGAAATCTGGTGTGAGCGGGAGCGATATACCTCTCCCTGCACAATTTGAAGGGAGAACAGCTTTAAAGCATAGATAGCAAAGATAAAGATAAAGAAAATGATGAGGAACGTGAGCCGGGCAGTTTTTTCAACAGAATCGTCATTCTGCAGAAATTCACCCGTATGGCCATGATAATTTGAAGTCAACATTACATTACACTCTCCACTCTTATAATGAGCAGCTTGCGGAACAAACCAAGGAATTTAAAAACAAATGGGGCAAGGATGATGTTTTCAGCCAATTCAAAGAGAAAAGCCTTGTCAAAGAGAGAGTATAGCCCGTGGGGAAAAAGCAAGGAAATCAGCCACAAGAAAAGCCCCTTTGCCACCGTCGCAATTCCCCCGAGCAGGATGGGGATGAAGAGCCCTTCAACATTGAAGGTTTTATTAAAAAATCCGCTCAGATAACCTATGACAGTCCGGTACAGGCAGTTCAAGCCCAAAATACCACTCCCCAAGAAGTCAAGGAAAAGCCCCGAGAAAAAGCCCATCGTTTCGCCAAAGAGCCTGCCATTCTGGATAGAGATATACAGCAGGCACAGCAGGCACAGGTCAGGAACTGCCGGCAATATCATAATATTGGAAAGAATTGACGATTCTACCAAAGTAGCCACGAGGAAAACAAGCAGGCTTATGATGAAAGTATGCGCTGCGCTGGGGATTTTCATTTTCCTGCTCCTTCATCGGATTTCCCTGTGGATTTTTCCGCCAGCTGGTCTACAATGAGCACGTTTTCCAGACGGGTAAAATCGATAATCGGCTCAAGCTCAATGTCAAGTGTGGAAGCATAGTCAACCGGCGTCCATCGGACGATTGTCCCGACGGGAATATCTCGCATATAGTTGTCATTCTCGCCGCTAGTAACAACGATGTCGCCGTAATGCAGCTCACTCTGCACCCTCTTGCGGATGTATTTCAGGGAAAGGGGAACGGAATCAGAACCGTTTCCAGACACAATGCCGACGTCGCGTGTCCGCTGCATCCGGACAGAGATATTGCACTGCATATCATAGAGTGGCATCACAAGGCTGGTCTCTATTCCCACCGTGATGATTTTTCCCACAATGCCCACATTGCCGTGCTGTATTGCGATGACCGGCATCCCCTTGCGAACTCCGCTGCGGGCACCTTTGTTGACGGTGAGCCCCGTGTAGTAGCTGTCCAGATTTCTACCGATTATCTGCGCTGGGATGTTTTTGTTTTTTAAACTCTCAGCAAAGCCGAGCTGTTCGCGGAGCTGCTCATTTTCACGGCGGATTTCAACATTGTTTCGCTGCAAATACTCGTAGTCCTTGAGCTGTTCCACCAGCGCATCGTATTCGCTTTGAAGCTTTGCAATGTCCTTGATAGCCGTAAAGGTTCCAAAGATGCTTTTCCATACGATATTGACCCCCTTCTGCATGGTGGTTTGCACGGTAAAGCCAACCCTGTTAAAGTTGACAATGAACCCACCCGTAGAAGATGCCAACATTGCTCCCGAACAGAGAATACAGATAGCCAGAACAATTTCCGGCAGTTTAAAGATAAAATTCTTCTTCATCGTTAACTATTTAAGTTATCATAAATAGAACGATTTGAAGACATATTCTTAAACAGCTCGAATGCCTGACCTGCACCGACAGCAACGCATTCCAAGGGCTTTTCAACCAGAATGACAGGCACACCGGTTTCCTTTGAAATGAGCTTCTGCAAGCCCTTCAGCATAGAGCCGCCGCCCGTCATGACAATGCCCCTCTCAACAATATCAGCTGCCAATTCCGGCGGCGTGCGGCCCAAGGTCTTTTTGATTTCCTCCACAATCTTGGTGACAGGTTCCTTCAAGGCCTCCCGCACTTCCACGGAATCCACTTCGAGACGGCGCGGAAGCCCCGTTATTGCATCGGTGCCTTTGATTTCCATCTTTTCAATGGTATCATCCGCTGTTGCGTTGCCGATTTCTATCTTTAAGCGCTCTGCCGTCTGCTGGCCTATGATTAGATTGTGCACCGAGCGGATATGCTTCATGATGGCTTCATCAAACTCATTGCCGCCCGTGCGGATGGAGCTCGTTATGACCATGCCGCCGAGGGAGATGACAGAAACCTCCGTCGTACCGCCGCCTATGTCGCAGACCATGTGGCCCGCAGGCTCATAGATTGGAATTTGTGCGCCGATAGCTGCCGCAAGGCTCTCCTCTATGACTTCAACCTCTTTCGCACCCGCTTTAAGCGCAGCCGCCATAACCGCATCCCGTTCCACCTGAGTGATGCAGGACGGAATGCCTATCTTCATACGGATCTGCCTGAACAGATGATGGCGGGGAATGACCTTCGAGATGAAGTACTTTATCATCTTTTCGGTGGAATCGCTGTCAGAGATAACACCGTCCGCGAGGGGGCGAATTGCGACAATGCCGCCCGGAGTCTTCCACAGCATGCGCTTTGCCTCGGCTCCGACGGCGACGACCTTTCCCGTCCCTTTCTCAACCGCGACAACAGAAGGCTCATCGATGACAATCCCCTGATTGCGTACATATATCAACGTGTTGCATGTTCCCAAATCTATACCTATATCAGTCGCGAAACTATCCCAAATGCTCATAGTGCGAATATTCCTCCATAAAACTACAAATCAGCCTTTCACTTCCGCCAATTTTTTCACTGCACCTGCATGATTGACCTGAATTTTCAGGCACTTCCGCCATTCTGCTCTGGCCTTGGCAGTATCACCTTTATGCTCATATAATATACCAAGACCATAGTATGCGTCAGCAAAATTTGCATTTTTTTCCAAAATCATGTCAAACTCCTGCTGGGCAGCGTCATAATTTTCCTCATCAATATAAATTCGGCCAAGAATGTTATGGCTGTTAAGGACTATATCATCATCCTGCGAAAGCTGTATTGCGCGGACTAAGTACTGCTTGGCAACCCCGCCTTGATTGTTTCTATAATACTGCTTTGCAATATTATAGAGCAGTATATCGCTCTCATGCACCGACAGTGCCTGGGTAAAAGAGGCAATGCTCTTGTCAGTGTTCCCCAGATCAGCGTAGCTCAAGCCCAAAAGCTCGGGGATATCCTTAGACTTGTATCCCGCAGCCAAAGCCGCTTCCAGATACTTTGTGGTCAAATCTGCATAGTAATAATAAGAAGAAAGTTTGTTCTTGTAGAAATAAGTCAGCCCCAGCACATAATATATCTGCGGGACAGCCTGCGCCTTCACCGACTGCAGGGCGACGCGCAGATTGTTTATCGCCTCATCGAGGTAGCTCTGGGTGAGGGCATTGTTGTCTGGTTCGGAGACGGCAAGCTTGAAAGCGCTATATCCCCGCAAAGTCAGCGCGGTGTTTTGAAAGGGGGTCTTGTCCAAAATATGCCCTGCCGCCTCATAGGTCTCAGCCACCTCGTTTTTATTCCAGTGCTCATAGAGCTGAGAGACAGAATCAGCAGGGGAAAAATACTTGCCCGCCAGATGGTAGAAGACAAAGGTTATCCCCGCGCATACTAATAAAAGAGAGAAAAAAACAATAACAAGTTTCGGTGAAAAAAACTTTGTCTGCCTGCGGGACATCGAACGAAGCCCCTTTTTTCTTCTTGTCACTTCCCCCACCTTGGAAAAACAATTATAAAAAGGATATAAAA
>CAKZZK010000209.1 GCA_937885235.1 uncultured Treponema sp. | reverse complement strand
CACTCCTAAGAGTAATTGATAAATCATCACAGGAAAATAACACCAAAGACTTAATACAATTTTTGAAAGAAGCAACCAAAAAAGACGTCCTGTCAAAATCGAGCAGAACGTCTTTTTTCATTTTCACTATACAGATTTATAATTCGAATAAGCTTCATCTATTCTTTCGTTTATCAAAGATTCAACTTGTTCCTTGTCCATTGCCTCGGCTAAAACAAGTTCACTCACTAAAATTTGTTTAGCACTAGTAAGCATTTTCTTTTCACCAGTTGCTAAAGGTTTTACTTTAGCTCTAAAACTTAAATTTCTAACAACATCAGCAACTTCACAAATATCGCCACTTTTCATTTTGTCTTGATTATCTCTGTATCTTTTGTTCCAATTAGAAGACATGTCTGTAGGTGCGCTACTAAGAACGTCTAAAACATTTCTTGCAGCTTCATTTCCAATAACATCTCTAACACCAATTAACTCAGCATTTTTGGTTGGAACCATTACTTTGATATCTCCAACAGGCATTTTCATTACATAGTATTTTTGCTTTTCGCCCAAAATCTCTTTTTCTTCAATTGATTCAATTGTTCCTGCCCCATGCATTGGATATACGATTTTATCTCCTACTTTAAACATTTTAATCACTCCCTTAACCTTCCAAATGTAACATGCTTGTGGAAAGCTCCTTCTTTCCAACCGCAGCTTCATTATATCATAGAATTTCATTTTCCGCACTCTACCTGAGCCACTTGTCCAAGATTGCCTGTTTTTTGGAAGAACATTCCGCCATAACGCGCCTTGCCGCCGCAATTTTCTGTTCCTCTGCCTCAACCAAGCCCACAATGCGCTTCTGCTCGGCGAGCGGGGGAACGGGAATTTGTACATCGGCAATTCCCGATTGGGAAACATTCGGTTGACTTTTTCGATTTGCATATTGATTCAAATTTGCAGATTTCAATGCTTCACAAAGAAATTTTAATTCACACTTTTCAAGAAAATTTGTGACATATAAAGCATTGTCTGTAACCCATGATTGTTTTTCACTTATATGTACAGAACCGCAATACTCACCAACACGACCAATGACTATAGTCTGTTCTTCAATAAAATAATCATTGTGATAACCTGTTATTCCATTTCCACCATAAACGGCATGATTCCCATGAATTCTATTTTTCTCTGGCAGGGCTTTACCACTTGATAGAGAAAACAAATTCTTTAATTTCTTCTCTTCGCCCTGCACGCCCGCCATAATCCGCGCAATCTCCGCCTTTGCGTCCGCAATCTCTTTCTGCGCCCCCTGATATTCCGCGTCAACCTGCTCGCACTCATCGGCGATTGCTTTCTGCACGTCGGGCGGCGGGAGCGGGATTTTGAATGAAGAAATAATATCCTTATCGCCACGAGGCATCTTCATGCCCTTCGGATTTGCCATCACAAAATCAAAAAACTTGTCTTCGCTCAACTGCGCAAACAGATATTTGGGAAGAATCTTGTTTTCGTCTTTCGCTCGAAAAACGAGTACATCAGGAGAACACCCGCCATTTCTGTCAGCAAACCAAATCTTTTTCAGATATGGTCTGATGTTTGAAACCAAAATGTCATTTCTGTGGTATTCGATTGCAGAATCAAAATTAAGTTCTCCCTCAAATTCTTTCATTCCCTGCCTGTTCTGAAGAAGATTATCAGTTGTAATGTAATCGGCTTTTTTCATTCCGCTTGAATTGATACGTTCTGTTACAAATGGCGCAATCTCCCCTAGCTTCACCATCGGGAATCGACTCTCAATTTTCACCTCTCCCCTTTCACCTTTCACATTGCACTTTATTGCCTTGTCGAACGTGACGCGGCTAAAGTCAATCATGTCTTTGAGGGCGTTCGCGGCGCAGCAGGTGCCGTTGCGGTAAATACCCAAAAAAGCGTCCTTCACATACCGCGCGACGCTTTCCTCCTCGCCGTCCGCATTGTACAGCGCGCCGCAGTATTCGGTAGGCTTCGCGCTCTTAATCTTGATGCCCTCGTCGCCCTTGCGGTTCGACCAGCCGTAGCCCAAAAAGGCTTCCTGCGCGGCGTTGTCGCTCGGCGCGGTCACCACGAGCGTGTGCTGCTTGTAGACGAGCGCAAAATAGTAGAGCTTTTCTTTTTCTATTCCCGCCGCATACTCAAAAAACGCCTGCGCCCTCTTGTCTTCTTTTAGCTTTTTGGCGTTCTCCGCAAATTCCTTTGCGTACAGCCCAAAATACGCGCTTTCGTTGTACTTTTCCCAGTCTGCGCTTGTTTCCCGCGCGTCCTTTGCAAACTCGATGTACTCCGCCTTTGAAACGCCGATTTTCTCGCAGTAGGCGTTCAAAACGTCAATGTCGCTCGAAACGTTCAGGCTTTCCCGCCCAAAAATCGCCGTCACGTTGTCTTTCGCAATCTCGGCTTTCACGGGCGGCTCGTCGTTCTTCTGCAAGTAAAGGACGACGGTATTCGTTCCCGTCGCGCCGAACGTCTTGCTCCCGAACTGCACGATAGCGCGGAGCGCAAAGTTCTTGAGGATTTCTTCCCGCGCCTTTATGTAGCTCGTGCTTGCATTGCTCAAGATAGAACTCGGCAGAATGACGGCGGCAATTCCCTTGGGCTTCAAAAGCTGCGCGATTCGCTCAACGAACAGCGTCTCAATTTCCTTGCCGTCTTTGGAAATGTACTGCAACAGGTTGAGCGCGTTGTTTTTAAGCTCCAGATGGTTCTTGAACGCACTTACGCTGTACGGCGGATTTGCCACGAGAATGTCGAACTGTCCGTTTTCAACCACGATTTTTTCGTTGTGATTGTCCAGACCGTCGCCAAAGACGATGTTGCCGTTGTCCGCGCCGTGCATAAAAAGCGAGATTTTGCTCACGCGGGCAAGGCGGTAGTCCTTTTCGATTCCGAAAATGCAGTCGCGCTCCCAGCCTTTTTCTGCCGCCAGCCCCAGCCGCGCGACCGTCTCGTTTATCTCGCGGAAGCCCTCCGTCAGAAAATGCCCCGCGCCGCACGCATAATCAATGATTTTCGGATAGCGGATTTCGTTCCGCGCCCCGTCCACGATGATACTCTCAAGCGGCAGGCATTTCCAGATAAAGCAGGTAATCGGAATCGGCGTGAAGAACTGCCCTTCGTTCTGCTTGAAGCCCTTGTTCAAAAGCTGCTCGAACATATCGCCCAAAAGCTGCAATTCGTTTGAATCGATAATCCTGTACTTCTGGAACAGCTCCACCATCTCCACAAGGATTTTGCCGTTCTGGTAAAACAGCGCCTTGTTGTGCACGTCCTTGAACGCAAAATCGTTGTTCGTGTAGAACTTGAGCTTGGTAATCGTCTCGTTCAGCTCGGCTTCCAGCTGCTCGCGGTTCTCGCCGATTGCGCCGCGCATGACGTTCTTCACATAGTCGTCAGCCACATAAAAAACGTCCTCCTTCATAAACTCCTTCATTCCGTAATGATGGAGCTTCTGAAGCCTGTCCTGCATTTTCTGGTAGGTGTCCGTCCCCGTCTTGTACTGAAATTCGACTTCGCTCTCCGCGCCTTTCGTCTTTTCGTCATACAGCTTTGCGATAAAGAGCGCAATCAGGCGGTTAAAGGCGTTCTCCTTGTCGCTCACGTTGTTGTGCCTGAGGATTTCCTCAAACTGATTGACGATTTTGTCGTCGCGGCTAAAGTCCACAAGCCGCTTCTTTTTGAGCGGCAGCACGCCGATGTCATAGGCGACGGTCTCATCGTCAAAGATGATGTCGCCGTAGAATTTCTGCTCGTAGGTTTCTTTCCATACTTCAAACAGGCTTTCTACCGTTGCGGCATCCTTGTAGAGCTTCAGGGATTTGTCGTCCTTTGCAAGCTCCATAAAGTTCGCGTCGTCCGAGCAGTTCACGGTCGCCGCCGTATAGGTGATTTTTTGCTGTTCCGCGTCAAAATCGCTTGCATACAGCACGAGCCACTTCGTCGCCTTTGACTGCTGCCAGTACGAAAAAAGCTGCCCGCCGTCCGCTTTCATATTCTGCAATTCTTTTTTGTATTCCGTGTCGGCGGTCTTGCACTCGATAATGCACAAATACGGCGAGCCGTCCTTGTTCTTCACGCAGATGTCCGCCTTGCCGCTCTTTCCGCCGTGCCCGAGACTCCACCGCGGCTCAAGCTCGATTGTGTCGGGGCGGTAGCCTTTCTCGAATAAGCGGGCAACGCACTCAAAGACCACGAAATTTTCCGGGTGGCTGAAGTTGCTCGTCGTGCCGTCGTTCACGCAAAATCCCTTGTCTTCGGGATAAACGAGCTTCTGATTCTTGAAGTCCGCAGCTAAATCCGCCCCGATATTCTCAAAATGTCTTCTATATATGTTGCCGTCTTTTGTGAAGCCCAATCCCAAAAGCACGTCGGAAAAATTCTCTCTGGTAATCATACCGTGATTATATCACACATCACTCCCGCTGTCAGCACTGCTTTCAAATTGAGTCTGAGTTCGCGACTCGTCGTGTCTGAGTTTGCGACTCGGCGAGTCTTGAACCGTGGACTCGTCGAGTCAGAGTTCGTGACTCGCCGAGTCCAGAGTTATGAGCCGTGCTATTTTAAGTCTGGGGGCTGTGTTCATGCCGCCATTTTCTTCGGTATCAGCAATTTTGGCGTTGTGTCATCTTCTTTGCCCTTAGCCTTTCTTCAACCTTGTTTCTGAGCGTTTCGTCCATCTCAGGCTCCTTGCAATTTGATTGTTGTATTGCTTTTTTAACTTTTGTGTATCTCCATAAAATCTTGCGAAATTTTTCCCCGTGTCAGAAAAATGATTGCAGTCAATCAGATAGTCAAAAGATTTGTTAAATATTTCTTAAAATGCATTTTATATTTTATGCAAAAACTTTCTTGTAAAGCGCAACGTGTACCGTTCTCCCTTGTGCTTCAAATTCTGCCCTTGACATCCTGCGAATAAAGCCGTATAGTAAAAAACAGGGAAAGCCCAGTACAAGAAGGCTGTCTCCCTTTTTGAGCTATAAAAGCCCGCTGGTGAGTCAGACCAAGGCGGGCTTTTCCATCTCTATTCAATCTTTGTTTCAGATGAAGAGAGCGAGCATATTGATAATCAAATCTACGATAGCAATGCAGAGCATCACTTTCTCATAAATTGTCATATTCATGCGATTCCCCCAATACTGAGATTGGGAGACAGTCCGCCGAGTACCGGGGCATTTCCCCGTACCATCATTCTAGCGGAAAGTTATATACTGTGCAATCCTGTGCATTGCCTATTTGCTAATGGATTAAATCTTTAGAAAGCATTGAGCAGGGACTTAACGTCACCCTGCACAACAACCTGCTGGACAAGGACGGCAGCTACTACGCCAAGGTGAACACGCGCGTGGCAAACGTGAAGGCTGCACTCAAGCTCATCAAGGATGAGGAGAAGGGCGTGGATATTGCCGCGATAAAGCACGGGCTGGAGCTGTACCACAAGCAGGTGGTCAAGCTCCTTGAGCTGGGCTTTTCGGTCAAAGTGCTTGACCTTGGCATCCTTGTCATAAAGCATCGGGGCAAGGTGAAGGACATCGGTGAGGCGGAGAATATTTCGGACTTTACGGTGGATTTCATCCCGTCTGAAGAGGTCAAGAAGGCTGTTTCCAATCTGAGCGTAGATGCCGTCCTCACGGTGGACAATTCTCCGGTGCTCGAAGAGATTTCAGACCTGTCCCGCAAGAAGAGCGATGGCATGGTGACTGCGGGGCAGCCGGTGGCGGTGAAGGGCAAAAATCTGAAAGTGGACCTCGGAGAAGATGAAATCATCTTTGTTCCTCAGGACAAGGACGGCAGGGATGTCGCGGACAAGGAGAAATGGCTCAGCGTTCCCGATTCCCAGCTTTTCCGCAATAAGCCCACGGAACTGAACTTCTTTGCCCCGCAGAGCCTTGTGGATGGAGAAACGTACAGAATCGTCGTGAAAAGCTCCTTCATAGGGAACGGCCGCAAACGCCAGTCCTCGCTCACAGGCAGGAGCGCCATCTTCACTGCAACGGCGGTTTGACGATGATGGCGTTGAGCATTGCAAACACATCGTCTGCCTTGTGATTGAGCACAAGGGTAAAGCTGCGCTCAGCGCCATCGAAGTTTTTGTAGCTTGCGTTGACAGAGCGGGCTGTCTCTGGATTCAGGAAGGAAAGCAGCCCGCGCTTCGGGAGCGAAAAGCTGATTGCTGAAAGCTCCGTAAGCGAAAAAAGCCGCTCTTCCGTGCGCCCCGCGCCTTTCATAAAGAAGGAAAGGTAGGATTCTTGGGGCGCAACGTAGTAGTAGGCGGTCTTTTCGCAGAAGACAATGAGCCCCCACACCCCCGGGCGGTAGGTCTTAAGGTTCAGCTCCTGATAGACTACGGCGTCTGCACGGAGTTCTGCCAGCTCAAGGCTCTTTACCTTCTCGCCGGTCTTTGTTTCAAATTCCTTAAAGAATTCTTCCCGCTCCCTCTGCGCTTCCGCAGTCATTCCTGAAAATAAGCTCATAATCATATTATCCTTGATTTTATGATAAAAACAGGTTATGATATAAATATAGCATTATCGGTATTTTATTTCCATACTGGAGGAATATTTTTATGATTAAGACAGTGAAAGATGTAGACCTTAAAGGCAAGCGTATCATCATGCGTGTTGACTTTAACGTGCCCATGAAAGACGGCGTTGTGCAGGACGACACCCGTATTGTTGCTGCACTTCCTACTATTAAATACATCCTCGAGCAGAAGCCGAGGAGCCTTGTCCTGATGAGCCATCTGGGAGATCCCAACAAGGATGTAAAGAAGGCAGCCGAAAAGGCAGAAAAAGCGGGCAAGCCCTTTACCGATGCGGACAAGGAGAAGTTCATCAACGGCAAGAACCGCATGAAGCCCGTTGTCGAGTATTTCTCCGCAAAGCTCGGCACGCCGGTTACTTTCCTGCCCGATGCCCTCGGTCAGAAGGATGCCATCGACAAGCTTCCCGAGGGAGCGGTGGCAATGCTTGAGAATGTGCGCTTCCACAAGGAAGAGACCTCCAAGGTTGACGCAGACCGCGAGAAGATGGCAAAGGAGCTTGCAAGCTATGGCGACATCTTTGTGAACGATGCCTTTGGTACGGCACACCGCGATCAGGCTTCCACAGCTACCATCGCCAAGTTTATGGGTGCAAAGCCCGTCGGCGGCTTCCTCATGGAAAAAGAGGTGAAATATATCGAGCCAATGGTGACGAACCCGCCGAAGCCGCAGGTTGCCATCATCGGCGGTGCAAAGGTGTCTTCAAAGATTGCCGTTCTGGAAAGCCTTCTGCGCAATGCGTCTGCCCTCGTGATCGGCGGCGGCATGGCGTACACCTTCCTTAAGGCCCAGGGGCATCAGGTGGGCAAGTCCCTCGTGGAAGACGATTTCCTTGATACCGCAAAGAAGCTGCTTGCTGATGCGGATGCAAAGGGCGTGAAGATCCTCCTGCCTGTTGACCATGTTGCGGCTGCCGAGTTCAGTCCGGATGCAAAACCTGTCGCCGTTGACGGTGTGGATATTCCTGCCGACCTTATGGCTATGGACGTGGGTCCGAAGACTGTGGAGGAGTACAAGAAGGTCATCTCCACTGCAAAGTCTGTCGTGTGGAATGGTCCTGTGGGTGTCTTTGAGTTTGATGCCTTTGCCAAGGGAACGGAAACCGTTGCCAAGCTCGTTGCGGAAGCGACAGGCAATGGCGCTATGACGGTTGTCGGTGGCGGTGACTCTGTGGCGGCAGTCAACAAGTTCCACCTTGCGGACAAAATGAGCCATGTGTCAACCGGTGGCGGCGCTTCCCTGGAGTTCCTTGAAGGCAAGACCTTGCCCGGCATCGCTATCCTTGATACCAAATAGCGCTTTATAACGGAAAACTGTTTTATTAGGAGATTTTATATGGCAAGGACTCATTATATTGCCGGCAACTGGAAGATGAATACCAGCAAGGCAGAGGCTGTGAAACTGGCGCAGGATTTGGTCGCTTCCTTGAAGGGAAAGCCGAACAAGTATATGATAGGCGTTCCCTTTGTCTACCTTGACGCTGTTGCGCAGGTGGTGAAGGGCAGCAATATCCTGCTCGGTGCGCAGGACGTCGCCGCAACGCCGAATGGCGCTCACACGGGAGAGGTGTCTACCGAAATGCTCAAGGATCTGGGCGTGCAGGTGGTCATCCTCGGGCATTCAGAGCGCCGCCATGAGATTGGCGAGAGCGATGAGCTCATAAACAAGAAGGTGCGCCGCGCGCTGAACGAGGGGCTGGAAGTGGTGCTCTGCATCGGTGAGCTGCTTTCCGACCGCGAGGCTGGCAATGCAGAGCAGGTCTGCGCCTTCCAGCTTTCCGCAGATTTGGCGGGTGTTACTGCCGAGCAGATGAAGAAGCTGACTGTCGCTTACGAGCCTGTCTGGGCAATCGGCACCGGCAAGACTGCAACTCCGCAGGACGCAGAGGAAATCCACAAGTTCTGCCGTAACTACGTTGCCAAGCTCTATGACCAGAAGGTAGCCGACGAGCTCATCATCCAGTACGGCGGCTCCATGAAGGCTTCCAACGCCAAGGAATTGCTCGCCCAGCCTGATATAGACGGCGGTCTCATCGGCGGTGCCTCCCTTAAGGCGGAAACTTTCACGCCCATCTGCGAGCTGTAAGCATATTCCTGCTTGAAATTCCACTCCCCCTTCTTTTCGTGGAAGGGGGATTTTTATTTTGTTGAGGCTGTTTGAAATCACTTTGACTTCCATAAATCTTCTAAATCTGTTATAGTGTTCCCATGAGTGACTCAAAACGTACCGTAAATGAAGATACACTTGAAAAGCTGCTGTATCTTTCCCGCCTGTCTCCCGAAAGCACGGACATGGCGACCTTGAAGAGGCAGGTTGATGAAATTGTCTCTTACTTTGACATTCTTTCCAAATATGATGACAGCGAGAATCCCTATGACGCATACCCCACCACAAAGGCTGAATGCCTGCGCGAGGATGAAGTGGTGCCCGGTCTTGAAATGCACGATGTGAAAAAAGTAAATGCGGAAAACTTCCTTGACGGTTATTTCCAGGTGCCCAAGGTCTTGGGCGAGGGGGCATAACAATGCAGATGATCAACGATGCCGTTGCCGCGCTTAAGTCTGGCTCAGTCACCAGCAGGGAATTGATACAGAAGGCAATAGATACCTTTGAGGCGGACAAAGCCTCCTCCCTGCCGCTGAATGCTTTTATAGAGATGTATGACGATGCGCTAGCCCTCGCGGATGCCGCTGATAAGGAGATAGCTGCAGCCCGTGCTGGGGGAACGCTTGACGAGCTCTTTGCCAAAGAGCCCTTGCTGGGCTTGCCCTTTGCCAACAAGGACAATATCTCTGTGCGCGGAAAGCGCCTGACCTGTGCTTCCAAGCTGCTTGCGGGCTATGTGGCTCCCTACAACGCCACCGTCATACAGCGCTTGCTGGATGCGGGCGCCATTCCGTTGGGCCGCTGCAATCAGGACGAGTTCGCGATGGGTTCTTCAACCGAGTATTCAAGCTATGGTCCCACGCGCAATCCTATCAACCGCGATTACGTGTCCGGCGGTTCCTCCGGCGGCTCTACTGCTGCTGTAGCGGCAAATCAGGCGCTTTTTGGCCTTGGCACTGAGACTGGCGGTTCCGTGCGTCTGCCTGCAAGTTACTGCGGCATTTACGGGCTTAAGCCTACCTATGGCGTGCTCAGCCGCTGGGGCGTGGTGGCGTATGGATCTTCGCTTGACCAGGTTGGCATACTCGGCCACACGCCGAAAGACATAGCCATCCCGCTTTCCGTCATGTGCGGGGTAGATATGTATGATGATACCTCTGCTGACTTGCCCGGCGGCAAGGAGCTTGGCACGCTTTCTGCGTACAGCGCGGAAGATTTTGCTCAGCTGAAAGTGGCTGTGCCGCGGCAGTTCCTTGAAAGCAAGGGTATGGACGATGATGTCGCAAAGGTCTTTGCAGATACCCGCGCATGGTTTGAGGGGAAGGGCGCAAAGGTTGAGACCGTTGACCTTCCCATTCTGGATGCCTCAATCGCTTCCTATTATGTCATCGCCCTTTCCGAAGCTGCAAGCAATCTGAGCCGCTTTGACGGCATTCGCTACGGGGCGCGTATAGACAAGAACGAAGGCTATGACCAGCTCTATGTGGACACCCGTTCCGCAGGCTTTGGACCAGAGGTAAAACGCAGGATTATCATTGGCAACTACGTGCTTTCCGAGCAGTTTTCCGGCGACACATACAAGAAAGGCATGAGCGTGCGGGCGAGGATTCAGCGGGAAGTGGCAAAGCTCTTTGAGGGCTATGACCTCATCCTGTGTCCGACCTGTCCCACGCCGTCATTCCGCCTTGGACAGAAGGTTGACGACCCGCTTGCCATGTACCTGAGCGACCTCTTTACGACTTTTGTCAATCTAGCCCGCATTCCTTCGCTTTCCGTTCCTGCGGGGCACACGAAGGGCGAGGGTGTTGAGGCAGGCATTACCAAGGGCGCAGGCGGCGAGTTTGCAAAAGCTGCCGCAACGGGTCACAGCGACAGCATGCCGGTGGGCATACAGTTTGCGGGCCCCATGTTCAGCGAGGCAAAGATTCTGCGGATTGCCCAAGCCTGGGAGGAAGAACATCCCGGCTGTGGCTGTCCCGTCAGCGAATAGTCTGGCATGCAGAAAAAGAAGGCGTTCCCCGCCCGTTTTCGTTTTACCCCTACAGCCTTTGCCGTTGATCTTCCCTCGTATGAGGGAGATTTTTTACGCTCTCCCTTTCAGGCGCTCAGGTACATGGCAAGCGGGTCGTCAA
>CAKZZK010000208.1 GCA_937885235.1 uncultured Treponema sp. | reverse complement strand
AGCCGACAGGGACGGGAGGAGGCCTTCCGGGCCATGTTCGGCGCCTATCGCCAGTATGGGGACACCTTCGCCGCCCTCTATGGCGGTGCCGTGAAGCTGGACAACTACTTTGCCCAGGTGCGGGGCTATGCCTCCGCCTGCGAGGCGGCTCTGGACGGCGGCAACGTGCCCGTGAGCGTCGCCGCGCCCGTCGCCTTGACCACCACCGTCAAAGCCCCCGTGGCGCCCGCCTCCGGCAGCGCCAGCGTCGCGTTTATCATGTCCGTGAAGTGCGTACTCGCGCTCGTCACCAGCGACTCGGGGCGGTTCACCTCGCGCCGCTCGAGCCTGACCCAGTGCCGCTCCTGCTCGCTGTAGAAATAGGTGGCTATATCCTCAAGGGCCGCGTCGTTTATGTTCAGCGAGCGGTCGTAGGGCAGCGTGATGAGCACCTCCTTCTGGAACTGCTGCCCGGCGGGAAGGAAGCGGTAGCCCCCGCCCCGCTCCGTGCTGTTCTGTATGCTCTCGCCCGTGTCGGCGACGGACGCGAGCCTCGTTATGCTGATTTCCGTATCATGAAGCAGCGCGCCCGCAGGGATGACGATGGACGCGCGCCCGAGGCGGACCGCGCCGCCGTGCTCGGCGCTTATGAGCAGGCTGCTCGTCTCCACGGCACTGCCCGCCGCCGCTACGGACGTCCTCTCCGGGGCTGGCGGAGCCGCATAGGCCGCCGCAGGGCACAGGCACGACAGATATGTCAGTGCCACAAGCAGCGATACCGCACGCCTGATTCCAAAAACTTCCCCGCACCCGTCTTTCTTCTCAACTTTCATAATTCGGTCTCTCTTTCTTAAATCCGCACTTCAATCCGTCAGCGCCCGCCGTTCCGCACGGCAGAAACCAATCTACTGTAGTATGCGGCATACTACCTTTTCTGTCAATAGATACATAAAAATTTAAGTAAAGATTCCCCGGTAAAAATCCGAAAACGGGGCTGGATCCTTATAAAATCTACTATAAAACTTACTACGGTTTATATCACCCGGCATCGCCGCGGCAATAATCGGCCTCATTTCCCTGCCTGTTTTTTGAGAGGCGAAAAACAAACCCGCAGCCTTAAAAGCCCGTTTCCGTATGACGGCGGGCGGAAGTTCCGCCCAGCGCGTCCATCGACTGCGTCATGCCCGTGTTCGCAAGCAGGTTGCGGAGACTCGTGATAATCCCCTAGCTTATCCCCCATCTGTTTTATTTCTGGATTCATCGCTCCCCACCCTGAAAGCAGCCTCCATCTTTATACAGCATAGCATCGTGCTGTCGCATTTTTTGAGACAAAGAAGAAATTTTTGTAAAATTTCGTCGTCGCAGATGCCATTCGCTAAAAAGTTGTTAAACAGCAGCTACAGGCTTTAAGCTATAGCCTAGCTCGTGCAATACAGAAAGAAGTGTCTTCACTTTTATATTTTCCGCCTTTCCAGTACGAAGATGCTGTATCGTAGATGGAGAGACACCCGACCTTGCCGCAAGTTCGCGAACACTCATATCAGCATGTTCCATCTGCTCGGGCTGAAATCGCACAATCTTTATACTATATGAAATTGCAAAAGTCAATGTGGGCAAAGATAACCATATTCTAGGGGCTTGCCAGACAAGTTGGAATTACGGTAATATATCGGGAGGAGGATTTTATGACACTGCAGAAAGCCATGCGCGTTCGCTCTGAGTTGAAAAAAGAGGCGGCAGCTTTGAGCGGCCTCATCAATGCCACGGATTACGGGCTGCAATTCAAGGGATGCGAGCCTGCCGCAGAAGCTGTCAGGGCAAAACAGACGGAAAAGCTGCCCTCTCTGGACGGCATGAGCTATGCGGAGGCGGTGAAGAAGATGTTTGCCATCGCAGATGCCTGCCGCGAGCTGAACATAGCCATCGAAGCGGTAAACAAAAAGGGGCATGAACTGCTTTACAAGGAAGCCGCAATCAAATCAAAGCTGAGCGTGGTGGAAAACCTGCTTGCAAAAGAGCGCGGCATCAAGCCTGTGGCAGTGGTGCAGGAAACAGACTACGAGCACTCCGACAGCAGGGGCGCATACCTCAAGGTTGAGCGCACGGTATACAGCTACCCGTATATCCACGAAGACGACTTCGGCATGAAGCTTTCGGACTTGAAAAAGCAGCTCAGCCGCGAGCTTGAGGCGGTGCGGGACGAGCTTTCCGAATTCAACGCCACCAAGAACGTGGATTACACAGTGCCGGAGGAGCTTTCCTAGTTCATTTATTGAATATCTCAGGCAGCGGCAGAAAACGGTGCGCACCGGGGAACAGCGTGCCGAACTGCGGCTCTTGTGTCCTGTCCGCTCGGTACAGGCTCAGCGCCGCAGCACCTATTGTCTTTCCCCATACTGCACGCATACATCCGCATCGGGCTTATCCGCAGCGGATGTGGCGACCTTAGCCGCATAAAGCTGTAAAGCTTCATCATTTTATTCCGGCGGGTGGGATTATTCCGTGCCGCCGTTTGCCGATGAGTTTTGCGTTTGGCTCTTCATCCTTTCAAGACTTCATCGCTTGAAAAGTATACCATTTACCTCAGGGATGATATGGTGCTGCCACTGCCTGTTTTTTATTGACAAGTTTAAATCTTGCGGGTAAACTTAAAGAAAGACAGCAAATCACGTGAAGGAGTCTTTATGACATTAAAGGAAAAATACGAGCAGGGGCAGCAGGATTCTGAAAACTTCATCAGCGAAGAAAAAGTCAACGTTACCCGTTCATATAAACATGGCAAGATTTTGGCAAACTTCTTTAACAAAGAGCTTGACTACACAGATATAAATATGCACTTCGGCTATCCGATGGAGAAATTCGGCAAAGAAGACTGGAACTTGAAAATCCGTTTTCAGCTCCGCAAGGCGGAAATCAGCCGCAATTCGCCCCTCGATTCCCCTCATATTTTTCAGTACCTGTCCACGCTGGCTGATTCCGAATGGACGAAAAATGAGCCTATAGACAGCGAGGCAAAGGAAATCATGCGCGGGCTCAAAGAGGGCATGGATCCCATTCAGGACGGCTTGAACATCCGTTCCGTCGGCGTGGAATGGGCTGTGCACGTGCCTGACTGCACCACTTTCTATGTGACCTTCTTTTACGCTTACGAAAATCAGGAAGACATGGATTAAGCGTGGTCTGTTTCGTTGGTGCGGGACCGGGAGCTGTTGACCTCATCACGGTACGCGGGCAGGAGCTGATACGGCAGGCGGATGTCATCATCTATGCCGGTTCCCTGGTAAATCCCGCCCTGCTCTCTCTGCGCAAGGCGGATTGTGCCGTGTACAACAGCGCCACAATGACGCTGGAAGAGATTGTCTCCGTCATGAAGGACGCGGAGGACGCAGGAAAGCTGACCGTGCGCTTGCACACGGGGGACCAAAGCCTGTACGGCGCCGTCCGAGAGCAGATGGATGCCCTGGACGCGCTCAGCATCCCGTATCAAAGCGTGCCCGGCGTGAGCTCTTTTTGCGCGGCGGCGGCTTCCCTCAGCATGGAATACACCTTGCCCGGCGTTTCGCAAAGCCTCATCATCACACGGCTTGCAGGACGCACCCCTGTACCCGAAGGAGAGCGCTTGAAAGACTTGGCTCGCCATCACGCTTCCATGGTCATCTTTCTAAGCGCGGGCATGGCGGCGCAGGTGCAGGAAGAACTGCTCTCCGGCGCCTACACAGCCGACACTCCCGCCGCCATCGTCTACAAAGCAAGCTGGCAGGACGAAGCCCTGTTTCCATGCACCGTGGGCA
>CAKZZK010000207.1 GCA_937885235.1 uncultured Treponema sp. | reverse complement strand
CATTGGGAAGCTTTTTTTTAGCCGAGACCGCTAATACTTTTGAAACTGGCTCAATCAGCGATACGATTACCATAAAAGCCCCCGTGCGGAGAGACGCGCTGATACAGTTTTACAATGGCTACCAGTCCGAGAAAAAGCCCTATTTGTACAAGCAGAATTCCCGGGCAAAGAGGCTCTCGGTACGATATGTTGAGGTTGGCAAGACCGTGGAGTTCAACCTTGCCGACAGCCCGGAAAAACAAAGCTTCGCATGGAACAAATATTTCGGTGACGATGGAGAAGTTGCCACCCTTGAAATTACAATTTTAGAGGTCTATCCCGGGTCGAAATATAAAGACTTGTGCATACAGGCAATCGTACCAGAAATAGATGCCGAATTGGAATGTGTATTTCGCAATTAAACCCTTTATCAGATAGTATAACAAATAAATTGGAATATGACACAGAGTTTTTAGAATTTATGGAAACAATTGGAACTATAGCGGACGCTCTGTGGCAGGCCTGATGCAATAAGCCCGCTAATCCGTGGATATGCGTATTGCCATTGCCGTGGACTTGGGAGACAAGAGCCATCACGAGGTATTCAATTGTATGCCACACTATGAATAATTTGGAACTAGTAAACGAAGTTAGCATCCTTGTCTGGCTTCTGACCATCATGAGCAAGCCATTTGCATTCCGTCAGTTCCATATTTGAAAAGCTTGCTTTGAACGATGAATCTTCCGCGCTGCAAGCATAGATGCCAAAGGATACTGCATCCTGCACATTGAACATGTGGCAAATCCGCATCTGGGAGAAATGCACGCCGTCAACAGCATTCTCGATGCAGAAATCATCTTCTCTGCGGCTCAGGCGGAACCACATGGACTTTATGGAGGCATCGATATCCATCGAAGCCCAGTCTGAATAGCCATTGTTTGTAACCACGCTGCCCAAGCGCTGGATGCGCTCATTCTCATATTCCACGGAGGCTTTCAGCCAGTTATCGCTGTTCAAGTAGAGGACGATGCCGCTCTGGTCATAGCGGACTTTTGAATCAAAGTCCGTCCGCACGACAAAAGAAAAGAACTGTTCTTTCGTTTTCATCTGCAAAAGCGGTGCGTTGTCGTTTCTGAAATGGTAATACGTCCGCTGCCATAAATCCGTGTGCGGCTCGGTGATGATTTCCACTTTACCGTCAGATACCTCGCATTTCTGGGGTTTCCGTGTCCATTCCATGTCTGTTGCATTGATTTTCATTTCTCTATGCCTCTAATCCCGCGCTCTCAGCTAGAACTTGAATCCCTTCGGAAGCTTAAAGCCTTTAGGCAGCTTCATGTTCCCCATCTGGCTCATATCCATGCCGCCGCCCATCACCTGCTGCATGAGCTTTGCCTGTGCGCCGCGGTTGCGGGTGAGCTTTTTCATGGCAAGCTTTGTTTTTTCAAACTGCTTGATGAGTTTGTTCACTTCCTGTACGGACGTGCCGCTGCCCTTCGCAATGCGCTTGCGGCGGCTCGGTCCGATAATCAGGTGGTTGAGCCGCTCTTTCATCGTCATACTGCGGATGATTGCTTCCTGATGCTTCAGTCCCTCCTTGTCAATCTGGTCTTCGCTGATTTGACCCGCAAGCCCCGGCATCATATCTAAAATCTGCTGCATACTGCCCATTTTCTTCACAGACTGCAGCTGTTCGAGCATATCCTGCAGGGTGAATTCATTGCGCATCATCTTCTGCTGTATGCGGAGAGCTTCTTCCTGATCGACCGTTTCCTGCGCCTTTTCCACAAGGGAAACCACGTCTCCCATGCCAAGGATGCGGCTCGCAATGCGGTCCGGGTGGAAAGGCTCAAAGTCCTCAGTCTTTTCACCTGTGCCGATGTAGAGGATGGGCTTGTTTGTGATGGACTTCAAGGAAAGCGCTGCACCGCCACGGGCATCGGAGTCAAACTTAGTGAGGATAACGCCCGTGAGCCCAAGCTGCTCGTCAAAGCTTTTGGCTATGTCAACGGCGTTCTGTCCCGTCATGGAATCGGCAACAAGCACCGTCTCCTGAGGATTTACCGCCTTTTTGACGTTCACCAGTTCCTTCATCATGTCTTCGTCAATCTGGAGGCGGCCTGCGGTATCGACAATCACTGTGTCCAGCCCGTTCTTCTTTGCGTAGTCGAGGGCGTTTTTGGCGACTTTCACAGCATCTTTTGATTCCGGCTCCTTGTAGACGGGCACATCAATCTTCTCGCCGAGCACCGCAAGCTGCTCGATGGCGGCAGGACGGATGAGGTCACAGGCGACAAGCAGGGGGCGACGTCCTTCCTTCTTGAGACGGGCGGCAAGCTTGTGGGCGGCGGTGGTTTTACCCGCGCCTTGCAGACCGAGAAGCAGTATGACGGACTGCGTGTCGGGTCCTTTGAGCGTGAGGTCTGTCTTTGAATCGCCGAGCATGGCAACAATCTTGTCGTAAATAATCTTCACGAACTGCTGGCCGGGGTCAACAGCCTTCAGAACTTTCTCGCCCTTTGCCTCTTCAATGGTGCTGTTCACAAAGCGGCGGACCACGCGCAGGTTTACGTCCGCCTCAAGCAGCGCCATCTTTATCTGCTCGACGGTTTCTTCTATATTCTTCTCTGTAATTGTCGCCTTACCGCTCAGGGTGCGGATGATATTGCTGAACGTTCCTGTAATCTTCTCTAACATGATGGTTTCCTTCTATAAAAATAAATAAAATATTTCAAATCCTGCTGAACAAATCTATGCGGGTAAATGTGGAGGAGGGCTGTTCGCTGTATGCAAGCAAGCTCCGCAGGCACTGCATGGGAGAAATTTCTTTGTTCAGCACCTTGTAGAGGGAATCGCAGATAGGCAGGCGGAGTTTTTTCTGCACGGCAATCTGATGCACGTACTTGCAGGCAATCGCACCCTCAGGCAGGTAGCCCACCTTGTGCACATTCGCTATGAGG
>CAKZZK010000206.1 GCA_937885235.1 uncultured Treponema sp. | reverse complement strand
ACTGGCGCAGCTCCCACGCTCACTACGTGGACAAGCCCGCCGTCCAGGGAATCCGCAATTTCTCGCACAGCGGCGTTTACCTGCTCTTCAAAATCCTGCATCTCGAGCGAGCGGTCGATGAGGAAGGTAACATCCGCAACCTTGTTGTTGTTTGCGCTGCCGTCCAATGACATATTTGCTACAGGGCGTTTGCCTTCGGTAATAAGGAAATTGGCATCTTCCAGACCGACGATAGGCTGCCTCTTGCGGTTTTCGACTTTCACTTCGAGCGTCACCTTGGGGAAATTGTCAGAAATCACCCGCTCAATCTGCACGAAAAAGCCGCCTACCAGCTCAGACATCTTGGACATAACATATATTTCGTTAGCCTTGAAATCCGCAACCACGATATTTCCATTGCGGTCAGGCACGGCGCTCGTGATAGTGCTCGACCCCTTGCCGGTGGTGGCGTTTTCAAACACAGCCCCCGTAGCCGTATCCACAGTGAGCACGCGGTTGAAATCCGCTATGATAAGGTAATCGCCCCAGCGCTTCATGCTTTCCGGACGGGAAAGAGTCCCCTCTTCCACCAGAATGCCGCGGTAGTTGCCCGCGCGGTCAAACTCATACACGCCGCCCGTCACGCTGTCTGCAACGAAGATCCTGTCTTCAATGGCGGCAATGCCCACCGGCGACTGCAAGCCGCGGAACTCATCGGTCCTGCCACCAAAATGTAAAAGCCCCGTGCCATCGGGGTCAAAGACCACAACGCGGGCATTGCCGTAATCAGTCGTGTATATATTGCCGTAATCGTCTTCCGCCACATACTGGGGACCGACAAGCTCGCCTTCCCCCCGTCCTTTATGGCCAAAGTACTTTAGGAACTTGCCGTTGCTGTCAAACACGGAAAGCCTGTCCTTTGCGCTTTCGCTCACCACGAGGTTGCCGTTCTTCAGGCGGATAATATCCATCGGGCGGTCAATGGCTTCGGGGAAGCCCCTCACGCGATCAAGCACCACGCCGTTCACGTTAAAGCGGAGCAGCTCGTTTGTCTCATAGGCAGCCACCCACAGCGAGCCGTCATCATTGGGCAGCACCGCAATGGGGCGGCTATAGATGAGCGCCTTGCCGTTCACGTTGGGGAAAGAACCTGCCTCCGTGTAGCGCTGGGCAAAGCCGTAATCGCTGCCGGTAATGCGCCTGTCGCCCACAATCTCTATCTTGTTCTGGAGCAAAAGGCCGCCCCAGCCCTGGTCGTGGGCAAAACTCCACTGCTGCAAGGCGGCGCCTTCAATGCCCGCCATATAATACGCCTTGCCCAACCATTCCAGAATGCGGTTTTCGCCGGGCAGGTAGGAAAGAGCCTTTTCAAATTCCCGAATGCTCTCGTTATAATTTCCACGGTAGAAGCTCTGTACTCCCAGACGGAATTCATCCTCCGCAAAGCCAGACTGCGCGGTGCGCATGGTGTCCTCTTCAGTCCGCGCCGTATCCTCCAGATTTGTCTGGGCAAAGGCAGAGGCAGACAAGGCTAACGCAGCCAAAAAAACTATTACTTTCTTCATGATTCTTCTTCCACCTCTTGTGCAAGCTTCAAGTGCTCGCTTATCAGTTCGTTCTTGCTGTCTTTCTGCTGGGCCTGCAGCAGGTACTTCCTCGCCTCGCTGTAGAGTCCCATTTTAAAATACACCCACCCCACGCTGTCAAGACAGGCGGCACTGTTGGGAGCTATGGAAAGCGCCTTCTTGCAGTAGCCAAGGGCGCGCGCCAAATCCCGTTCCTCATGGGCAAGCACATAGCCAAGCCCGTTGAGCGCAGTCGGATTCTCTTCATCTTCCGCAAGGGATTTTTTATAGAAGTCAATGCAGCGCTCCACATCGCCGTCTTCCCATGCGATGAAAGCAAGGGAAGCATAGACCGAAGCCTTTTTATATCCCAGTTCCAGCAGCTTGTTGAGCTCAAAGTCTGCAAGCTTCCTCCTGCCCGTCGAGCAGTAAATCACCGCAAGCAGATAACGGCACTGCAAGACCCGCTGGACTTCCTCCTCTCCCTCGCTCTCACCTTCGGACGTCACCACCTGTTCAAGATACAGCAAGGCATCATCATAACGCCCCATCTTGGCATAGCAAAGACCTACATAATACGCAAGCACAATGGGATTCACATCGGTATCAGACGGAATAGAAAGGAAATGGGTGAGAGCCTGCGTATAATCTTTCCTATTATACAGGGAAATTCCTTCTTGTAGACTCGTTGTTTCTGCCATGTGTACGCCCTCAATTACAGAATAAATTGACTTGTACCTTTTCCCAAAAAACTTAGGTCTGCCACAGGCTCCGTATACAGCAGAGAAAGTGCCAAAAATCCCGACTGAATGAGGAGCGAGTCAGCACTCTCATCCCCAAAAGACGAAACTTCACCGCCCTCGATACAAGTACTGTATAAATTTTCGTCATTTTCCTGTGTGATGTTTACTTTATCGTGGTATATTCTTTGGCTGATGCCCGCAAATTTCACTCCCTTGTACGGAAGACCAGAAGGCGCATTCACATTGACAAAACAGGGATAAATACCCTTTTCTTCATCCCGCTTCCCGCAGAGCGAGACGAGCTTTGCAAGATTTCGGGAAGCAAACTCGGCAAGCCTGCGGTAGTCAAGCACATAGCTGCCATCATCGTGCACGCAATACTCGCAGCTCAGCGCGACGGCAGGCACACCTTCAAGACAAGCCTGACGGGCAGCCCCGCAGGTACCTGAATATACAATGTCCGTCCCCAGATTGCCTCCCCTGTTGATGCCCGAAAGCACCACATCAGGGCTAAAAGGAAGATAGCCGCCTTTAAGCGCGCTTAAAATGCAGTCTACCGGAGTGCCATCGAGGGAGTAAACCCGCTCGCTGTGCCTGCTGAGCAAGTGCTTCTGAAAGACAGAAAGGCTTGCAGATGCCCCTGACCTGTTGGC
>CAKZZK010000205.1 GCA_937885235.1 uncultured Treponema sp. | reverse complement strand
AATTTTTTTTAGACATTTTATACTCCTTGTTAAAATAATTCAGGGTTGACAAAAGCAAATAAATAGTTTATATTATCAATATACCCCATGGGGGTATATTTTATTTGCGAGGTGAACTAATATGGAACAGTATATTGTTACAGGGATGAGCTGTGCGGCCTGCAGTGCCAGAGTGGAAAAGGCGGTCTCAAAGGTTCCCGGCGTCAGCAGCTGTTCTGTCAGCCTTCTGACCAATTCCATGGGGGTGGAAGGAAACGCTTCCGCCGAAGCCGTCATAAAGGCGGTGGAAAAAGCTGGCTATGGGGCGAGCCTGCGCGGAGCTGATGCTTCTGCCGCCCGTTCTCCTTCGGCAAAAAATGAAGAGCTGCTTGCCGACAGGGAGACCCCCGTCCTTGCACGGCGGCTTGTCAGCTCTCTCGTTTTCCTTCTCCTGCTTATGTATGTTTCCATGGGGCATGTGATGTTCCATCTGCCCCTGCCGCATTTTTTTGACGGAAACCATGTTGCGATGGGCATAACGCAGATGCTGCTTGCCATCGTTGTCCTGATAATAAATAAGAAATTCTTTATAAACGGCTTTACAAGCCTGCTCCATGCTGCCCCGAATATGGACACGCTCGTTGCCCTTGGCTCGGGGGTATCCTTTGCGTACAGCGTCGCCACCCTCTACGCTATGACTGCTGTGCAGCTGCGCGGTGATGATGAAGCCGTCATGCGCTATATGCACCAGTTCTATTTTGAGGGCGCGGCAATGATTGTGACGCTGATAACCGTGGGCAAGCTGCTTGAGGCGCTGTCAAAGGGCAGGACTACGGACGCGCTCAGGGGGCTGATGAAGCTTGCTCCAAAGACCGCCACCCTCCTCCGCGATGGCAAGGAAGTGGAAGTCCCCGTGGAGGAAGTGCGCAGTGGCGATGTCTTCGTTGTTCGCCCAGGCGGAAATATCCCTGTAGACGGCATCGTGCTTGAAGGAAGCTGCGCGGTGGATGAGTCCGCCCTGACGGGGGAAAGCATCCCCGTGGACAAGCAGGAAGGAGACACAGTGTCAGCGGCGACGGTGAACCGTTCGGGCTTTATCAAATGCCGTGCCACGCGCGTGGGCGAGGACACCACGCTTTCGCAGATAATCCAGATGGTCAGCGATGCAGCCGCCACCAAGGCACCCATTGCCAAAGTTGCAGACAGGGTGAGCGGCGTGTTTGTGCCTGTCGTCATAGCCCTTGCGTTGCTTACTGCCGTTATATGGCTCCTTGTGGGAAAGCCCTTTGGCTTTGCGCTGAGCCACGGCATTGCGGTGCTCGTCATCAGCTGTCCCTGCGCGCTAGGGCTTGCCACCCCCGTTGCCATCATGGTGGGAAACGGCATGGCGGCACGGAGCGGCATACTCTTTAAGACTTCTGCTTCGCTGGAAGCTGCGGGGCGCACGCAGGTTGTCGTTCTGGACAAGACGGGAACCATCACGAGCGGCAAGCCTGAAGTGACCGACGTGCTGCCCTTGGGTGATTGCGGAGAGCGGCGCTCCCTGCTCCAGCTTGCGCTTGATGTGGAGGCACGGAGCGAGCACCCGCTTGCAAAGGCTGTCCTTGCCAAAGCTGCGGAGGAGGGGCTTTCTGCCGCAGAGATTTCGGATTTCACGGTGCTCCCCGGCAACGGCGTGCAGGGCATACGTTCCGGCACAAAGCTCCTCGGCGGGAGTCTTGCCTATGTGTCGCAGCAGGTGCCGCTTTCCAACGCGGTGCGGGAGCAGGCGGAAGCGCTTGCCGCGCAGGGAAAGACGCCGCTTGTCTTTGCCGCTGACGGCAAGCTCTGCGGCATCATAGCGGTGGCAGACAAGATAAAGGAAGATAGCCCCCGCGCCATCAGCGAGCTTCGCCGTATGGGAATTCACGTCGTTATGCTGACGGGAGACAACGAGCGCACGGCAAGGGCGGTGGCTTCTGCAAGCGGTGTGGACGAAGTGATTGCGGGAGTCCTGCCCGATGGCAAGGAAGCCGTCATCCGCTTTCTTGCAGAGAAAGGCAAGGTCGCCATGGTGGGGGACGGCATCAATGACGCGCCCGCGCTGACCCGTGCCGATGTGGGCATCGCCATCGCTGCGGGAACAGACATCGCCATTGATGCCGCTGACGTGGTGCTCATGAACAGCAGCCTGTGCGATGTGTCCGCGGCAATCCGTCTGGGTAGGGCTACGCTGCGCAGTATACACCAGAACCTGTTCTGGGCATTTTTCTACAATGTGGCGCTCATTCCGCTTGCCGCGGGCGCATACTATGTGTTCAACGGCTGGTCCATGAACCCCATGCTGGGCGCGGCGGCGATGAGCCTTTCGAGCTTCTGCGTGGTGATGAACGCGCTCAGGCTCAATCTCATCGACATTCACGATACAAAGCACGATAAAAAATACAAGAGCCAGTTTCAAAAGTCGCTACAAGGGATAAACCCATTGGAAAACAGACGAA
>CAKZZK010000204.1 GCA_937885235.1 uncultured Treponema sp. | reverse complement strand
GGCGAGCATCTATGTAGAGCAGGATTTTCTCTCGCAGATTCTTGTCTACAATATGATGGAAGATGCCCTCCATGATGCGGAAGAAGAAATCAAAAAGAGTCCGAAGAAATACAAGTATCCGAGAAGAATCAACCAGAACATGGCGATAGGGATATTCAAGGATTTCCTCATAGACCTGCAGATGGAGGAGGACGGTAAGGTCAGGCAGGAGAAAATGAAAATTCTCCAGTCCGAGATTGAGAGGTACACGCTGCCGGTAAGGAAATCAAAATCTAAAAAAAGGCAGTTCAATCCGTCAAACAAGTATGCCTGCAACCTTAAACCCTCGTTTTAGGGCTTAAGTTGATGATGTTAGGCTATGCCTACGAGTATTACCGGAAGCTTGCCGAATACACCGACTGGACGTATAGCTATGTCTACGGCAGCTTCGGCACGCTGTATGAAATGCTCGAAAAGGGAGAGATTGACCTCCTTGCAGGGCTTGCCTGGAAAGCGGACAGGGAAGAAAACATAAACTACCCCAAAGAGCCGATGGGTCACGAGGCGTATTCGCTTATCAAGCATGAGGCGGACGACTTCATCACCACGAATCCCGCCACGCTCAACGGCACGAAGATAGGCGTGTTCAACGGCGCACTGCTGGAAGTCCTCAACGGCTTTCTGCAAAACTATGGCATCACGGCGGAGGTGCTTGCCTTTGACAGCTATGAGGAGCTGTTCCGCGTTTTTGACAGCCACGAAATCGATGTCTTTGTTGCGGAAGGCGATGGTACCTACGGAAGGTCACATGCGGAGGTGCTGTATTCCTTTGGGGAAAACGATTACTACCTCTGCGTAAACAAGAGGAGGGCAGATCTGCTTGAGGAGCTTGATGCGGCTCAGGCTATGCTCCGTGCGGAAGAGCCGCTCTTTATGAATGCCCTCGGTCTGAAGTATTATTCTCCCAGCATGAAGAGCCGCGCTTTTTCCGCTATAGAAAAAGACTGGCTTGAAGACAACACGAAGCTTTTCGTCGGCTATCTGGAAGATTACCTTCCCTACAGCGCAAGCGATGAGCACGGCATGGTCACGGGGCTTATCAAAGACCTCATTCCCAGAATATTCAACAGCCTCGGCGTAATGACCGTTGATATACATTTCACTGCTTACGAAAATTTCAATGAAATGGTGATAGCCCTCGTGCAGGGAAGGGAGGACGTTATCTTCCCCGTCGGCGGAGGGCTGTATTATGCGGAGGAAAGCGGCATCTACCAGTCTTCCCCCGTCATAACCTCTTCTGTGGAGCTTGTCTCAAGCCGCAACCACAACCGCAGCGGGGAATTTCTGGATGAGGAAGAGTCGCCTACATTTGCGGTAAACCGGAACAATATGATGCAGTACTACTATGTCACTGCGAATTTTCCGCACGCAGGGATAGAGCTTTTTGATTCCTATGGTGAATGCCTCGCCGCCGTCCACTCCGGCTTGCGGGATTACACCACCTTGAACGGCTTCCGGACGGAAATCCTGCGGAACAGAAAATACCGTTCCCTGCAGATAAGGCCGCTCCCCGTTCCCGATGACCGCTGTTTCGGCACGCGGATGGGAGACAGGGGGCTTTTGAAGCTCTTGAACAGGGGCATAAACGTTCTGGGAGAGGAATACGTGCAGAGCATCGCCTCTTCTTACAGCAGGCAGCTTTTTTCCTATACCGTCATAGACTTCATAGGGGAATGGGTGTGGTTTTTCGTCATGGGAAGCATCCTTATAGGCTGCTTCATCATCTTCCTTTCTGCCCGCTATTTCCTGCATTCGCGGGCGGCGATCAGGGCCGCAGAGAGCGCGAACCTTGCAAAGACATCTTTTTTGAACAATATGTCCCACGAGATACGCACCCCCATAAACGCCGTGCTCGGTATGGACGAGATGATTTTGCGGGAGTCGCGCGAAGGCTTTATCAGGGATTACGCAAAGAACATCCAGACCTGCGGCAAGCAGCTGCTTTCCATCATAAACGACATATTGGACTTCTCCAAGATTGAATCGGGGAAGATGGAACTCGTAAACACCGACTATGACTTAAAGCTCCTCGTGAGCGATGTCTGTTCCATGGTGGAAGGCAGGGCGATCGCAAAATCCCTTGACTTCATTGTGGACGTTGCCGAGGATATGCCCCGCCACCTCTATGGCGATGAGATGAAAATCCGCCAGTGCACGCTGAACCTGCTGACGAACGCCGTAAAATACACGCGCGAAGGCTCCGTCACCGTTTCGTTCCGCTTTGCAAAGAAGGACGATAGCAGCATCCTTTTGCAGGTGCTCGTTTCCGACACAGGCATGGGAATACGCGAGGAAGATATGCCCCGCTTACAGCAGCCCTTTGTCCGTATGGACCAGAAGCGCAACCGCTCTATCGAGGGAACAGGACTGGGCTTGAGCATAGTGAACGGGCTCCTTGTCCTGATGGGCTCAAAGCTCGACATACACAGCGAGTACGGCAAGGGGAGCGAGTTTTCCTTTGCGGTGGAACAGGCTGTGCGCGACTGGGAAAAGGTGGGCGCCGTTGAGATTGGGGGAGGCGATGTTCCTTCAAACGCAGCCGCCTCTTTCGCTGAGAAAAGCTTTCAGGCTCCCGATGCCCGCGTGCTTGTCGTGGACGACACCGCCATGAATTTGAAGGTCTTCTCCGGTTTGTTGCGCCATACCCGCATACAGATTGACGAAGCTCTCAGCGCCGATGAAGGTCTTAATCTTGCCCGCAGGAACAAATACCACATCATATTCATCGACCACTTTATGCCTTTAAAAGATGGCGTGGAAATGCTCCATGAACTCAGGCGCAACGGGGTTTCCCTGAACCGCAATGCAAATTGCGTGGCGCTTACGGCAAATGTCGTCAAGGGAGCAAAGGAATACTATCTGGGAGAGGGATTCCAGAGCTATCTTTCAAAGCCGGTGGACGCGAAGAAACTTGAAAAGCTCATAGAGGCGAGCCTGCCGAAGGAAATAGTCTTCAGAAAGGGACAGAAGGGCTTTGTCGAAGACAGCGGAAAGGAAACAGCGGAAAAGCCCAGTGCGGAGTCCCTGATTTTTGATTTACTCGGCATAGACGCAGAGGCAGCGCTTACAAACTGCGGTTCAAAAGAAGTCTTCCTCGATGCCGTCAAAGTCTTCTGCGAGGGAAGCGAAGAAAAGGCGGCGCAGATAGAACGCTTTGCCGCTGAAAACGCATGGAAGGATTACACTATAGTGGTCCACGCACTCAAATCTTCCGCCAGAATTATCGGCGCAGTCAGCCTTTCCGACGAAGCCAGGCTGCTCGAAGCCTGCGGAGATAAGGCGCAGAAGGGCGACGGCGAGGCAGCTGAAAAGATACAGGAGCATACCCCCGCCCTGCTTTCCTCTTACCGCAGCCTAGGCAAGCGGCTCATGGCATTGACCTGTGAGCATAAGCAGAATGCCCAGAAGGGCGAGCCCATCTCCGCAGAGGGCTTTAAGGATGCCCTCGGTATGCTAAAGAACGCCATAAGCAGCTTTGACTTTAAGATTGCCGACGGCATCATCGCAGACCTTGAGTCCTACGAGATACCTGAGAAATTTACGGAGCGTTTTGCAAAGCTAAAGCAGGCGGTGCGCAAGGTGGACGCAGACACCGCCCTGCACGAGCTGGAGGATATATAGGTAAAAGGTAATCACCTAAAAAAACTGGCAATCTGCTTGGCACATTCCTCTTTATGCTTGCTCACGAATTCCCCGTGGGCAAGGTTTTCAAAGATACGCTCCGTGTAATGCGCGACATGAGGCTTTGCAATTCGGTTGGACTTTATCGCATACGGCTCCTTGCTGCCGCACCAGAATGCCACAACGGTATCTTCAATATGCGCGGACACATCGACCTGGTAGGTATAGTTCGCATAGGCGGCGCGGCTCATGTTGGCAAACGTCATTGCGTTTCCTGTCATGTCGTCCCTGAGCATAGCTTTCGCCTCGTCCTCCCCCATTCCCATCAGCTTGAATCCTATCTTCATCATGCCAAGGTCAAAATCCTGCCCGGCCAGAAGCTCCTGATGGAACTTGTAATAGCTTGTGCAAGTCATATAGGCTGCAACAGCCCCCTGGTTCGCGACATACAGCCCGTCCAGTATGGCCTTTGAAAGCGATATGTTCCCCCTTTGCAGGATATGGTAGATTGCGGTGGCCCCCATGGAAATCCCGTAGGCATAATCAAGTTTTCCTGCAAGGTTTTCTTTTACATACGCCTCAATCGCCTCACATTCACCGTCAAAAGACTTGAAGACCGTCTGTGAGGCTCCTTCCATGCCGTGAAAGGTCGGTATGATGACATAATAGGAAGAAGAAAGCACCGTTCCGTAATACGAGAGCATGGAGCCGTCCATATACATTCCATGCATCAGGAGGACGGAGGGATTTTCCGGATTCCCGTATGTGTCGAATTTCATCGGGGCGGCATGGACGGTCTCCGTGTCCATATCCTTGAACTGCCTGTGAGCTTGTACAGACAGCACCGTGACAAAGCCTGCCGCAACAAGCAGGATTGCACAGGCCACGCACAGGATGACTTTCAGGACTGCGTTCGTCTTTTTCATACGATTTATTCCGCCTTATTCCGCCGGTGTGATCCAGAGGGGATTAAAGAACTGGTAGCACCCGCCGTAATTATAATCCGCGATTTTGGCGGTATTATAGATAATGGGTTCCATCATGCCTGTCAGGGGAATGTCCAGAAACTGATCCTGATCTTGGGCAACCAGGTAGCGGAAGATCTCGATCAGACGGGCATCGTCATCAATCGTCTTGAATTCGTGGATCATATGTATAAAGCGTTCGGAGTCCTTCAGAAGCGGGAGGGAAATTCCCTGCGCCATATATTCTATTGCACCGAACCACTGGGTGGGACTTGCATAGTCGTAATAGGTATTCTGGATCGTCAGGTCAAAGGCCGCAGGGTCATAGAAGCTTTGGAACCAGTCGTTGTTTTCCATCGCCTTGATTTCCATCTTCATGCCGACCTCGCCCAGCATATCCTGAATGAGGAGCGCGACGGTGTTGTTCTCCACGGACTCGGAGGGAATCGTGCATACGAATGTCAGCATCTTTCCGTCTTTCTCCCGGATGCCGTCCCCATTCGTGTCTACCCATCCTGCATCTGCGAGAATGTGCATCGCCTTTTCGGGATTATAGGAATACGTGGTTTTGGGACATTCATCCTCATAGAGCGAGCCGGGTGTCAGGACAGTATCGGCCACAGGCTCATAGCCATAGGACATCCCCTGCGAAATCGTCTCTCTGTCAACGGAGAGCGCGATTGCCTCCCGGACTGCGGCATCACCGAGAATGCCATTGAAATTCAAGGTGAGATTGCGGGACCTTGCCTGCACGGGGGGCATCTTGCCCGCCATTCCGTCTGTGGCAAGCAGCTTGGTATACTGATCGTAGCTCATTTCCGAAGCACCATAAAGCAGGTCTATCTCGCTGTTCCTCAGGGCCTGCACACGGGACGCGCCGTCCGGTATGTATTTTGCGACAACCTCCTCAAAGTAGGGAGCACCCTCCCAATAGTCCTCATTGCGGACAAAGCGGGTGTATTCCCCCTTCACGTACTCAGAATATACATAGGGGCCTGTCCCGACGGGGGAAAGCTCCTGCCCCGCGTTCTTTGCCGCTATCTGTTTCGGAGAAACCATCGCCATTACATCCGGCCAGCAGAGGTCCGTCAGCAGCCCGTAATACGGATTATCATACGAGAGTATTATCGTATGCGCATCCGGGCAGTCAATGTTCTTGACCGTGCCGATTGTGGGAAGGGAATAGGAGGCAGGGGAATTCTGCATGTCGAGGATATTTGCCTTTACGGCCTCGGCGTTGAATTCCTCGCCGTCATGAAATTTCACCCCTTTCCTCAGATGCAGGGTGAGCGTGCGTCCGTCGCCGCTGATTTCCCAGCTTTCCGCCAGTCTGGGGACGACCTTGCCGTTCTCATAAGTGACAAGCGTGTCATAGCATACCCGGCTGACCAAGTACGTGGGCGGTGTCATCTGCATGGGATACAGGCAGTCCGACTCGCCTATGGTGGCAATGTTCAGAATCTTTTTGCTGCCCGCCGTGCTTTGCCTGTCGGCCTTCGCATTCCCTGACGGCCCGCAGGCTGCAAGGCCAAGGGTCATGCACAGGCTCAAGGCAAGCGCGGGAAATTTTGACATGGTTTTCATAGTTCGTTTTCTCCTATATAATAGTTTCATATTGATATGTGCCTGTTTCAAAAGCCGGTAGCTTTTGGAACTGCCTCATGCGCGCATCATTGAACAGCCTCATGTATGACCCGTCCGTGATCAAGCTCGAAGAGCCTTGAGCAGAGCCGGGTCGCGGCATTCATGTCGTGCGTAATCAGCAGGTATGAGCACTCGTACAGCGTCTGGTATTTTTGCAGGAGGGCCAGCACCGCCTCGGCGGACAACAGGTCAAGCCCGGCGGTCACTTCATCCAGAATCAAAAACTTCGGCTTTACCGCCAGAGCCCTGAGCAGGCCGATCCTGCGCTGCTCTCCTCCCGACAGCTGCCTTACCGGAACATCCAGAAGGTTTCTGCTCATGGCCAGCTGCTCCATCAGGCTCAGAATGCAGTCCATTCGCTCAGATTTCCTCATGCCAGTCAAATTGCAGAGCGCTTCCTCCGCATTCTGGCTGACGCTTCGCCTCGGGCTTAGGGTACCTCGCTCGTCCTGAAAAACAGCCTGCAAATCTGTCCGGCAGCGCAGCCATTGCCGCTTGCTCCATCTGGCGGCATTCTGGCCGTCAATGAGGATTTCCCCTGAAGTCGGCTTTTCGAGGCCAATCAGCAGCCGTGCAAGCGTGCTTTTGCCGCTCCCGCTTTCTCCCATGACGGCGATGCTCTCAGCTTTTTTCCAAGTCAGGTTGACTTGGTTTAATGCCGTGAAGAGATTTCCCTCCGGGTCATAATAAGACCGCGAGACATTTTTCACCACAAGCGTTTCCATATCTCGTTCTCCTCCAGGCTCCTCTTCGCGGCAGCAACAAACTTGCGCGTCCACGCTTCCTGCGGCGCAGCAAACAAGCGGTCTGTTTCCTGATGCTCTATGATGCTGCCGGCCTCCATGACCAAGGTGACAGGACACAATAACCGGATGGCCTGGACATCGTGCGAAATGAAAAGGATTCCGCCGTCGTGGTATTCTGACAAAAGCTGAATCAGGAGCGAACGGTTGCTTCTGTCCAAGGCGCTTGTCGGCTCATCTGCAAGGATATAGGCAGGCCTCATGCCTAAAATCATGGACATGGCAATCCTTTGCAGCATTCCGCCGGAAAGCTGGCTGGGAAAGGAATTCAGAATTCTCCCGGTATCCTGCAGGTTGACCATTCTCAGCGTTTCCTCTGCAAGGCGCTTTGCCGCATCCACGGACAGCCGCAGCCTTTCCCGGTATGTCTCAGAAATCTGCTTTCCTATCTTCACATTGGGGAAAAAGGCCGTCATGGAATTCTGCGGGATGAATCCGAAGGTCTTTCCGCAGAGATCCCGCCGCTCTTTGCCAGCAAGGTTCAGGATGCTCTTTCCGTCGACCTGAATATCACCAGACGCGATGCCGAAGCTGCCCACCCCCACGCCCATAATGGACCGGATCAGCGTGGATTTTCCGGCTCCGCTCGCACCGGTCAGGCAGATTCTGTCCCCCTTGCCAAGCGAGAGCGACACATCCTTCAGCAGATACGTTCCCCCTGCTCCGATGGCGGTAAGATGTGAGACGGTCAGCATCAAAAATCCCTCCGCACGACGTGCCGCCCAAGAAGGTTGAAGCAGAGGGAACTCAAAAAAATGAGGAAGATGGGGTAATACAGGAGCGCGGGCCTCATTTCAAACGTTCCCCGCGCGTCTGCCAGCATAGCCCCCCAGTCAATGACGTTCGCACCGAGGCTCAGTCCTATAAAGGAAAACCCGGAAATTGCCAGAATCATGTCGGAGCATGAAAGGCAAAGGAACTGGACGAGCTGCGGCAGAATCACCGGGAGAATATGAACGGTCAGGATGCGGAAATGGCTTGCCCCGGAGGCAAATGCGCAGCGGGCATAGGCCTTGCCGTACTCCTCTTCCGTAAGGGTCATGGCCAGCTTTATCATCCTGAGAATCAGCGATACGGTCAGGGCCACGATCATCGTCGGTATGCTGTTGCCCCAAATGCCAATCATGATAATCAGATATGCCAACGGCGGTATCGCCGTGACCGCATTCAGAATGCTGTCGGAAAGGACACCGGTCCTTCCTCCGGTGCGGGCAAACAGAAGTCCCAGCGCAACTCCGAGGACAAATACGATGCATGCGCCCAGCAGCACGATGCCCAGCGTCGTCCTTCCGCCTTCCAGCAGCCGGGAAAGCTCGCAGCGGCCAAGGGCATCTGTTCCAAGAGGGTATGTCTCCGAAGGTCCGGCATATTTTTCAACGATATGCGTTTTGTTGGGATTGTTCGGCTCCAGCAGAAAGCCGCAAGCAAGGCATATCAGAATGAGTATCGGCAGTATGATGCCTGCCACCTGTCCTATCTTTTTCATCATGCATGCACCATCAGCAAATCCGTGCTGTGACTGATAATCCGTCTGACCACATCGGCCAGAATATTGAACAGCGAGAGGGTCAGGGCCAGAAGGAGAATCGTCGCATGGATGACCGGCGGGTCACGATAGGTGACGCCACTTAAGATGAGGTATCCAAGTCCCGGAATCGAGAAAACCTGCTCGATTACAATCGCCCCGGCAAGGTTCAGCGCAAGCATCTGGAAAAAGCTTGGTATGATGGAAATCAGGGCAGAAGGGACTGCATGGCGGAGCAATATCCTCTTCTCGCTAAAGTCCCTGCACCGCGCATAGTCAGCGCAGTCCAATGCCATCTGCGCCGTAATGCTGCTTGCGAACAGGGGGCCGAAGAACGCGGAAGTCCCGGGAACAAAGCACAAGGCTGCGGGCAAAAAGCGCATCAGTCCCGTGTTGCCTACGACCGAGCCAAGGCCAAGCTTCACGACGACCACATCGATGTACTGGCTGGCAAGGAAAAAAGGCGGTATGGAGATGGCGGCAAAGCAGAGCGCAGAGACAAGATGCCCCAGAACCCGATTCCTGCACAGATAGCAGAGGCAGCCGATCAGGACAATCAGCGCGGCCTCCAAAAAGCCTGCCAGCAGAATCACCCGGGCAGTAAAGGAAAAGGCGGACAGCTCCTGCAAAAGCACATCCTTGCTGTTTACGTAGGACCTGCCGAAATCACCGCGCAGGGCGTTCTTGAGCCAGCTGAGGTACTGCACGGCAATGGGTCTGTTTAATCCCATCGCGGTGCGCACCCGTTCCAGATTTCCTGCGGTGACAGGAGTCTGGTTCCTTTGCAGGTAGGCCGTCGCCGCATCCACAGGGGACAGCTTCATCAGCCCAAACGAAATAATCGTGACAATCAATGCCGTCAGAATGACTTCAAAAACCTTTCTCCCGATAAAAACCTTGGTTCCACGAGTCAATTTCTCCACCTTTCAAGTTAGTAACTCCTAACAATATATATTTTGCGCCATCCCTTTTCTATGCCCATACAGCAAAAAATTAATCCATCCGGCAAAAATAGTTTGCTCTGGCTAACCATTTGTGCTATAATCACTCCATGGACAATTTTTATGTTTACGAAAAAACAGGATGCCTGAGAGCCGTCTACAAAGGGAAAAGCAGGGTCTCTTTCTTTCGCCTTTTCCCTGGAATTCTTCTTAGTTATAATGAAATCAAAACAAAAGACATTCCGAGCGATAGCTTTGCTCCGCTCTTTACGTCCAAGGTTTTTATGCGGGTCAACTTTTCTCTGGTCGGAATCTGCGAGGTACGGATGTGCGGCGGGAACGACATCTATGTGAAAGGAGGAACCATGGCCATCAGCCGGAATGATTCGCCAAAGACCTTTTCCTATCCGTCCGACAGCTACACAGGAATAGAACTGTATGTCGAGACAGAAGCATTGGACCAGATGCCAGAAGAGTTCACCCGTTTTGGCGTTCATCCCGAAAAAATAGAGAGGCTCTACCTGAGCCATCAGGACACGCTGCTCACGGATCGGTGGGATAAGCTTTGCCCTATCGCGCAGTCATTGTCTGAGCTTCTGAATCTAGACAGCCCCGATATAGAGCAGCTGCGTCTCTATTCGCTGCTTATTTTTCGTACGCTCTCGACAGGGGAAGCCAAGCTTGAGAATATTCCGGTTTCGGCTTTGACATCCCGCCAGATTGAATGTGCGAAATCCGCCGAACGGCTGCTGACGAAGAATCTGAGCAGAAGAATAACAATTCCAGAAATCGCAAAGCAGCTGGATGTGGGGGACAGCAGCCTGAAAAACTGGTTCCGCTATGTCTTTGGGAAAAGCATTTCTGATTACGTGAGGGATTCGCGCATCCGTGAAGCGAAACAGCTCCTTTCATCCTCCGCGCTTTCCATCGTAGACATTGCGGCAAGGGTCGGATATGAAAATCAGGCGAAATTCACGGCAATGTTCCATAAATACTGCGGATACACACCATCGATATACCGCAAGCAGCAGAGAAGACAATGCGGAAGCCCGGAATGACTGCGTAGCGCTTCCGCTACGCAGTCTGCCTAAGAACCATATTCTTGTACTCGTTGTCCGCGTCTACGCTGGCTGTTGCCTCGTCCAGTATGACGATGGGCGCATCCTTGAGCATGCAGCGGGCTATCGAAATACGCTGCTGCTCGCCTCCAGAAAGGCTTGCCCCACCCTCGCCGATCACCGTGTCAAATCCATCCGGCAGCTTCATTATGAAATCATAGCACCTTGCTTTCTTTGCGACCTCAATGACTTCCTCCCGTGTTGCGTTTGACTTTCCCATAGCGATGTTGTTCAAGATGCTGTCCTGAAAAAGATATACCCGCTGGAACACCATGCTGATGTTGTCCATCAGGTCGGACAGAGGCACGTCGCGTATGTCCGTGCCGCGTATCTGAATGCTTCCCTCCTTCACGTCCCAGAAGCGGGCAAGCAGGTTGGCAATCGTGGACTTGCCGCCGCCGCTCGGTCCCACAAGGGCAAGCATCTGATCTTTTTCCACATCAAAGCTGATTCCATGCAGGGCTTCCTTGTCATCGTAAGCAAAGCTGACATCCCGGTATGAGATTTCAGGAATGCTGTTCCTGTCCGCAGCGGGAAGGGCTGCCGTTCCCGCTGCGCATATCTCAGCCTCATCAAAGACGCTCTCTATCCTGTCAAGGCATGCGTCCGTCACTGTCAGGCGGGCAATCTGAGAGTAATAGGACTTTATGCTGATGAAGGTGTCAAACAGGAAGAGTATCATGCCGACCATCTGCACGTCGCTTATTGCGCCCAAGGACATGAACTTTGCCGCGATGAACAAAATGAGCGCGGAGCCAAGACCGTATGCCAGGTAAAGGGCCGTTGCCCAGGGCGCATAGTCCTTCTCGAACGCGATGCTTTCATCACAGCTATACTCAAACTGCCCGCTCAGTTCCCTTGACTTTTCCCCCAGCATATTGTAGGTCTTTATGATTCCGATTCCCTCTGCAAACTCAAGGACAGCAGACGTGAGTCTTTCTGCGCTTTCCTGTTTTTTCACGGAATGGGAGAGGGTATTGCCCATCATCATCTTTCCGATAAGGATAAACACAGCGACAATCGCAATGCTTGCAAGACCTAGATGCCAGTCAAGGTAGAACATGAAAGAACACATCATGACCTGAGAAATAATGAAGCTTGCAAGTAGCTCCAGAACGCCCATGCAGTTCTCTTCTATAAAATTCATGTCAGTCGCAAGGACGCTCGAAACCTTCCCGATATTCCCGCCTGTAAAGTAGCCCATAGAAAGCTTGCGGAAATGGTCTCCCAGCTGCATGCGCTTGTCGGCAAAGACCATGAAGCCCGTGGCAGACTGTAGCCTGTCGGAGGCATGCTGGAGGACTGCCTGCGCCACGACACAGGCAAAAAGCGAAGCCCCGGCAAGCAGGCAGGTCTGCCTTGTCACCGTTCCTTCCATAAAGCCTGCGACCACAAGGAAGCAGAGCATGAGGGGGGCTTTCATGAACATACCCTTGAAGAAGCCCGCTAGGTATGACGCACGGATTCTTGTCTTATATTTGCCGCAGGATTCCACCAGGCGGTGCATCATTCCTATCATCGATTTGTTTTTCATGTTACGCTATCCTCCACTGTGCTGCAGCTGATGTTGCCTGCCAGAGCTTTTTGTATTCCTCAGAGGACTCAATCAGCTGATTGTGCGTTCCCTCGGCAATCACATTACCCGCTTTGAGCACACAGATTTTCTCCGCATTCTTTATGGAAGCAAGCCTGTGCGCAATCACAATCACGGTCTTGTCCTTCACTATCTCGCCAATTGCGGCGTTCATCTTCTCCTCGTTCTCCGGATCCATGAAAGCAGTCGCCTCGTCCAGCACGATGACAGGCGCATCTTTTAGGATGGCGCGGGCAAGTGATATGCGCTGCCTCTCCCCGCCTGAAAGCTGCTTGCCGCTGTCACCGGCGAGAGTGTCTATGCCCTTGGGGAAGCGGGACAAAAACTCATCGCACTGGGCGCGGCGGGCTGCGTCAAGGACCTGCTCCCTTGTCGCGGAAGGGCGGCCTATCAGGATGTTCTCGTAAAGGCTCGTGTTGAACAGAAACTGCTCCTGTGCCACATAGGAAATCTGATTGTTCAGCTCTTCCACCGACATATCCGTGATGTCCTGCCCGCCAAGCGTTATACTCCCGCCGTCAGTGTCATAAAAGTGCACGAGCAGCTTGGCGAGCGTTGACTTGCCGCGCGAATGTCCTTGAACTCTATGTTGTAGCCCTCCCCCTCAAAGCCATTCTTTCCCTGCTTGACAGGCGGATGGCTCATCAGCTTTTCCAGCTCCTTTATCTTGTAATCCAACTGGGGTATCTTGCCCCCGAACTGCAGGGCATGGAGCAAGGCAGGACCTATGGAGAACGACATGCACAGAACCAGAATGAGCTTTGCCAGCGTCACCGTGCCGCTTAAAACTAGAGAACACCGTAAAGGAATTCACATGCCGCTATCAACCCTACCCGCCCCAGTATGTAGTTGAATGCAAGCGGCCGCCTTTCTACCAGCGGAACAATCAACTGGTACAAGAAATAATAGGGAATGATGCTGAAGGCAATTCCCGCGCTGGCAAGGACAACCGCCGCAGCTGTGTACTTTTTATAGCCCCTCATGTAGGGGCTTACCGAAGAAATCATAGAGCCTCTGTGAATTTTCATTTTATTTTCCAATTTTTATCGCACGGATTTTCGCTCGCGCACCAAATCGTATAAAAACGAGCCGTCCTCGATTTTCCGCGTGTTTACAAGGCTCAGCCCGAAGTGGGCGTACTTGTCTTTTTTGAGGGCTGCATCGGTGCTTATGATGACAGGCAAATCCTTTTCGTCTGCAAGGGAAAACGCCTTTTCAACCAGCGGACGCATAAAGCCTTTGCCCTGTGCTTCTTTTTTCACGCACAAAAGCTCAATCTGAACAAAGCTGCGCTTTTCCCTGCGGAATTTCTTTTCAAGGCTTTCGCCGCCTGCCTGAAATTGCTTCATCACTCCTAAAAATCCCCTAAACGAAAGAGCCTTCACCATACCGCGCATCATCTGGATGACGTGACGCAGTTTGGGCGGATTCGTCGTGTCGGTGAGGATTATGATTCCCTCGTGATTTTCAGAAGTAGTCCACACGCATCCCGCCGCCAGCGCAGGGCGGATAATTGCCTTCAAGTAATTTATGAGCGGCGCCCTGTCGGGGTACTTTGGATAGAACGGAACCATTCCTTTTTCCCCTGCGGCATAGTCATACCAGGCAAAGGCTTTTGCAAATTCGTCCATCTCCTCTTCGCTGAGTTGTGTAAGCTGCTGCATTTTATCCCCACTCAAAGGTCGCCCAGCGGTCATTCATTTGGGGAAGCAATGCGGCAAACAGTTTTCCCCTGAGCGAATGTTTCTTCATCTCTTCGTTGAAGCTGTGCTCTTCCACAAAGCGGATTCCCTGCACAAGATCAGCTATTTCCTTGCCTGATTTTGTGCCGCTTTTGAACACGGCTTTTGTTTTGCTTACCGTATCGTGGTACTTTTGATTTTTCACCATCATCGGATTATTCTGCTCCGCAATCAGCGTGCCGCTTGAAAAATTCCCCTTTAATAAAGAAAGAACCTGCGTGATTTCCGCGAGCGTAAGGTACATGAAAAGCCCTTCCGCAAGGAAAATGACAGGCGCATTTTTCCGCTGCACTTCGGCTTTTATGGGTGCGACCCATTCGTCGCTGAGAACGCTCCCTGCAATCATTGTGACGCGCTCGCGCTCGGCAAAGACCTTCTTTCGCGCGGCGATTGAATCTGGCAAATCGACATCAAACCACGAAATTGTTCCATTATCCACACGTGAAAACCTGTTATCAAAACCCGCGCCGAGGTTTGCCACAACGGCATTTGGATTTTTCCCGATGAACTGTTTCAGCATCCTGTCGAGCATGACCGTGCGGGCAATCACGCCTTCGTGTGACATAAATTTGTCAAGGGGGGCGGTATCCATCTCCAGATGCTGTACAATCTGCACCGCAACATCATCACGGATGCGGGCATTTTTCCGCAGCGTTTCGCTTGCTTTTATTGCCACGGGAATGAGCGCCGTGGTCTCTACATCGCCTAATTGCAGCGTCATAGTGCCTCCTAAGAAAGATAGCATTGTCTAACTAAGATAACTATATTCTATCGCCCCCTTTATGTCAAGCAGCCCCCGCCGCACGAAATGTTGACAGTTCCGTGGATTCAGACTATGATACGGATAGACCGCAAAATAATGCAGGAGGCGTTGCAGCATGCGCGTGAAAGGCCACCGAAGTGAATGTAAACACCTTTCGGTGGCTTTTATTATGCCCCTACCCCCGTCCGCTTATCGCGTCATCCTGTACACCATCACCCCGCTGAATATGCCCGTGAGGATGATGAGCCCCTCGGTGAGCGCGGTGCGGCGCCAGAAGGATTTCTGTTTGAGGAAGGACTGCCGCTGTTCTTCAAGCGCATCGGCAACGGTTTCCTCAAGGATGCGGTTGAGCTCTGCTTCCAGAGCGCCTTCGCCGCCTGCCTCATCTTTTGAGCTCCTCCGCAGCTTCTTTGCACAGCTCTTTAATTCTTTCCCGCCCTCTGTCAAGCGCAGGGGAGCGCCGTATGGAACGCCGGGCAGGATAGCGCCGCACTCTTGCTGCGGATGCACTTGCCGCAGTTCCTGCGCATGGCAGGGAACTTTTGCCGCCAGCAATACTGAAAGGAACAGCGCCGTCCCCTTCCCCATCATCTTTCTTTCCTTCATAAGATTCATACCTATACTCCTTTTCTTTATTTACGCCCCTGCGGAACAAACCCGCCGCGTCAAGCGTATCTGCAAGACGAAGCCCGCTTGCACTGCATATCACCGTCACCATCACCGTAAGCCACGCTTCCTCCCCCACAATGCCCCTGCACAAGAGGAACGTCGCAAGGTAAAGGCAGAAAGGCTTGAACCCCGTAAGCTTTGCCAAAAGCATGACAAGCCGCTTTCCCGCATAGCCTGCAAGGTATGCCCATCCCTTCTCATACACGTCCATGCTTTTCCTCCCCGTTGAAAGCCCGAATGACCATGGTGAACTGCGAATACATCCTCCGCAGTTCAAACAAACCGCGCTTCTGCCCTGTCTTTCCCGTTTCAATGGAAGAGACATTTACGAATACCCCCTTTCCTGCATAGCCTGCAACGTGAACCGCCTTACCCGCCTTGTTCAAAAAGAACGCCGCACATATCTTCTTCTCGCGCTTTTCGCAGTAGACAAGCGGAAGCTCCTCGGTAAAGATGTTTCTATAAAGCTCATCCGCCGTCACGCGCAGAAAGACATTGCGGGCATAGCTCAGCGCCGCGCAGACACTCCCGCTGCAATCGGAACCGCGTATGGAACTGCCCCCGTAGACGTATGGCGTTCCTATAAACTGGGCGAGCAGCAGGCGGTATATCTCAACTTCGCTCTGATCCGCCTTGCGCAGGGTTGTCGCAATGATGTCAAGCGTGCTTTTCACCGTATGCCTCCTATTCCTATGCCAAGCGCACCCGCAAGGGCGGCAAGGGCAGAAAGGGCTGATATAAAGGAACAAATCTTCGCCCGCTGTTCCGAAGGAGCGTTCTTTACCGCGCTCTCAAGAGAACGCAGGCGTTCCACCGTCTGCCGCTTAAACTCCTGATGGTCTCCCACCAGCTCATGCAGCTCGCCGTACATCTTGGTGAGCAGTGCTTCCGTCTTTTCCATAAAGGAACCTCCGTATCTTTGCTGTGCAAGTGCGGACTGCCTCGCCCGCGCTTACAGCTATAATATACGGCATGGCGACCTGCCATTTTTGTAATGATTTCTCTACAAATATGACTGTTTCCCCGTCAAATTTGTAGAGAAATCATTACAAACAGCCTTCGTTTTTGTGACGTATATTGGAAGGGAAGGGACGGAGGAACTGCTGTTCCGCACCCGCGTTGCGGGTTCCCGCCCCAAAAACAAAAGCCGGAAAGCTTCCCCATAGGAACGGGAATGACTTTCCGCAAGGACAATTACATGCTGCAGATCTTTACGAGAAAGAACTACCTGCACAAAGACAAAGGGAACTACGTGTTCATGAGCCGCACCAGCCAGACCGTGAATTACGAGGCACTCATCAAAAGGATGATTCAGTACAACTCCACGATTACTGATTCAGACATTCGGAGCGTTATGAGCGTCTTCTTTACCATCCTCGTGCGCTGTGCCGCGCAGGGCTGCTACGTGCAGGTGCCCATCGGTTCTTTCTGGGCGGCGGCGGGCGGTACCGCAGATTTTATTGATACCTCGTTTGAACCGCGCAACACCAAGACCGACCACAATATCGATATGAAGTTCCGCTTCTCCCTCGCCGGAAAGGAAAACCTTCTGCAGGAACTTGAAGCTGAACGCGTGCCGTCTGCCTTTGTCATGAACCCGAGCATTTCCACCATTGCGCTTGTGAACGACAAGGGGGAAGGGGTCAGCTCATCAACGTTCGCAGTCGGCGATACGATACGGCTCTCTGGCATCAATCTGAAGATTGACCCTGATGATGCAGAGCAGGGGGTATTGTTCTCTTCCGAGGCGCTTACGGTAAAGGCTTCTAAAATCCGCCGCAATACACAGGGCTGCCTTGAAGTAGAGATTCCTGCCGGCTTGGAAAACGGTGAGTACAAACTGCGCGTAATAACCAAGCCCGGAAAGAACCGCTACACCGGCGCGTACTCAGAATCCCTTATCAAGATAGCCTAAAGCAGCTAAAAACCAACAGCGGGGAAAGCTCCAACAGCGGGCTTTCCCCTTTTTTTTGTCCATTTCCCTCCCCCTCATTCCGCCGCAGCCTTTATTAGAAAACGTAGAAGCCTTAATTAGAAAACCTAGAAGCCTTTACTAGAAAACCTAGAAGCCTTAATTAGAAAACCTAGAAGCCTTTACTAGGAAACGTAGAAGCCTTTACTACGTGACGAAATAGCCTTTATTTTGTGTCAGAAAAGCCTTGACTGCGAGATTTTTGTGCTGTATAGTTAGAGTTGCGGTAGGATTATGTCATATAGAACTTTGTCTGACCAGCAGAAAAAGAGCCTCATAGAAAAGTTGAACTGGGATTATGACGTCAGCAGCGATGAGATTTTTGATCTTATACGGGGAAAAACTGAAACTGCAGGCGCATTTACCCGCGAAAGCTTATTTGCCAGAAGTCTTGAAACTTTTTTATGGGAGGATTTGGTAAATCTCTGGGGGCTGGAGAACTGCGTTAATCTTTATACCGAAAAAACTCGGCGTATGATATTTTCAAAACCGCTGAGGGAGGAATATGATGCCGTATTCGCAGTATTACGAGGAGAGCCTTTACCCGTTTCAGGACAGGGTACTGAAAATATTGAAAGACTGCGGGCTTCCCTTTTATTTAACCGGCGGAACCGCTGTGAGCAGAGGATATTTAAATCACCGCTACTCAGACGACCTTGATTTGTTTGTAAATAATGATAAAGACTTTCAGACTCATGTAGAGACGGCAATTAAGGCTTTTGAAGGCGATGGTCTGTCGCTTGATTTTGCGGAAAGCTCTTCCATATCATTTACTCGGATTTTTCTTGAGAAAAACAGGAGCGGTCTGAATAAGAATGGTCTGAAAATTGATTTTGTAAATGATATAGACATTCATTTTGGAGGTATTCAAAATACAAAAGCCTATTATCAGACAGACTCGCTGAGGAACATCCTTTCAAATAAGTATACAGCCTTATATCGGATTTCTGTGAAGGATGCCGTAGATATCTGTGAGATAGCAAAAAACTTGGCATTTGATTGGAAAGATATTATTGATGAGGCGAATCAGAAAGAAGCCGGTATAGATTTGAAAGAAGTTGTTCAAATCTTTTCTTGCTTTAATGATGAGATGATACAGAATGTGAAATGGGTAACTATTCCCAATTTGTCTGAGTTTCGGAAAACAATGAATGCTGTTGCATTTGATATGCTTAATGAAATGAAAAACAGTCTTTGTTCCTAACAAAAGTGCCGTTTGGTAGTACTTTTGTTAGGTAACTATTCAGCATCTCAAACAGCGAGATGCGTAGCTGGGTGTAAATTACGCTTTAGCCTCCGCGGCATCGTCGCTGTCCCCGGTTGCCTTGCGGTAGAGTGCGGCGAGGGGTCTTACGCCGAATTGCTTGAAGATACGGTTGGAGTAGGCGCTGACGGGGCGGCGCTGAAAATACAGCTTCGGGGCAGTGTCGCCGTGCGTGGAGCCGGAAAAGGCTTCCCCGGAGGCATTGCGCCCGCATTCCGAAAGCGCGGGGGTACTGTTCGCCTCATTCGCTGAGGCGACGACAAGCTGGTGCTGCGAAAAGCCGAAAGCGGCTAACGACTGATAGGTTTGCATAAAATACCTTCCTTAAATGAAAACTTGGGGAAGGCGCTGAAAAAGTGCGCTGCAAGAAGCACCGCGGCGGTGACTTCCTGCAGGCCTGTAAACTCTTCCCCTTACTAATAGAATACGGCATAAAACGGAAAAACTTTTGCACTAAATTTTTATAGGGAAAAAGGCATATAATAGAAAAGAAACAGCACGGACGGCGAAGGTATGCTGCGTAAGTCCTTGTAATATAATAAAGTACCCCCTCCCCCCCGGTCAAGGACCGATGCCTAAGATAGCCAGAAAAAAAATCGAAAAAAATACAAAAAACTACTTGACAAAATATAGGAGGGGGGGGGTACGCTGATATATGGGGCGGGCTTTCCCGTCCCATATATCAGCGTACCTTTCTGCGCTCTTAAGGAGGATTTGCTTTATGAAAAGGTTTTTGAGGAAATAAAGCGGCATACAAGTTTTAAATATATTGCTTTAGCATTTGATAGGAAGGAATTTGCACAGATGTTGTATGATGAAAACAAAAGAAAAATCTGGCGGCTGTCTGTAGTGAGAGAAAAAAGTGCCGAGCTAGATAATGTGGTAAATACTGTGAAAACAGCTGTGGCTACAGCATCAGCATCAAAGTAGGACAGAAAGTCTGTTATAAAATTTGCTAAAAATTTATAGGAGGAGTTCCGTTATGAAGGACACTTTTAAGAGGAGCGCGATGGCATCAGTATTTGCTCTTGCCGCAGTATGGACATGCCTTGCGCAGAATGCAAGCTACACTGCTTTGCTTGCAAAAGCAAAAGAATATGAAGCAAAAAAGCAATATATATATGCGCTTGGAACGTATTGGGACGCGATGGAAGCAGATTATTCTGCTAATGGAGAAGAGGCGTATAAAGCCTACCTAAAGCTTGGGCATGTTATACGAGATGGAAAGATGATATGAGCGGCAACGTGTGTGAATGGTGTTGGAACAGGGAGTCTAAATCCTCGTCGCGCCACGTGCTTTGTGGTGGCTGTTATGATGACCTCAATGCGGAGGATTGTGCTGTTTCCGCCCATCGTTACAGCAAGCCTGACACTAAGAATAAAAGCTACGGGTTCCGCGTAGTTCGTGAAATACAATAGACATTGCCATGCCTTTCTTCCGCAAGGAGGAGGGGCATACTGTTGCAACATATGCGGACTCTGCAACGGTGATGTGCAGAGACGGAACTATGGTAGTAGCTCCCTATCTGTAGTTCAATATAAGCGCAGTGCGATATACGTCGGCACTGCTGCATGACGGCTGTTGTTTGCAGGCTTCCCGCCTTCCTCCTTGCGGAGGGGGCGGGGAAGGATAAAATACGTTGTAATTTCCCGTATATCGGGGCACTAGAATAATCAAGGAAGGTAAAATAATATGCCAGAAACGCAAGCCTTGAAATTTGAACATAAACTTTCATCGGAAGAAGACAAGGAGAAAGTATCTCTTGCTGAGTATTTTATTCCTTATTCAGCTGATGTGCTTTTGGAAAATGAATTTATTTCAGAAGAATTGTATGATTTATTGTCTGTCGCAACTATCGGGAGCCTTTCTGAAATTTTTGAAAATAAAGATGTAAGTTTCAATTTCCGTGGTGGTGACTGGATAAATGCCGATGGAAGTTACGAAGATACTAGCTTGTTTGATTATATTGCCGATTTTAAAGGGGTAATGGGCCTGGTGGATGAAAATCTGTCTGATGATAAAATAATAAATTTAGGACTTTTGACAGAATGCGCTAAAATTATATTCTGGCTGTTCAAGATAGATATTTCTATCCTGCGTCTCCTATACTTTAGCGATATCTTTGATGAAAATGGAAAACTAAGAGGAAATATCGATTTGGATGTAATTAATTCTGGTATCCGCAATATAGCGTCTCATTATGATTCTGCTACATTTCAATGCCTTCAAAAGGATGGCATAAACTCGGAGGCTGATAAATCGGCAGTAAAGAGTGATGCTAGGCAAATATATACAGTTGTTCAAAAGATGCTCGAAGATATAAATAAAGGAGTTTATATTGACGTGGATACATCTTTTTCTAAGACTGTAAATGAGGCAGATAGTGTTTTGCTGGATAAATATTTTCAGAATGAAGGAAGGGGGTGTTACTGTATAGTACAGTATGCGAAAAAATGCTATTTTTCATATAGTGGTTTCGATGATTATACCGAAAGGAAGGAAAAATTATTTATAGAAACGAAGAAGGCTCTGGAAGCTCTCAATGAGGAGAAGTATAAGGCGGTGGTTCCTTGTCGATTTGCTTTGAGAAAAACAAAATCGTATGGACTTAAGTCAGAGCTAGGATTTATACATTTTCCTCGTCCTCTCAAACTAATAGATATGGGCATATATCCGATCTTTTTTTGTGAAGATGAGAATGATACTTTTGAATCAGAATTAAGGCAGCCATGTACTTATGACTTTTGTAAACATGTTTTCCCAAAGACGAATTTGTCAGTTTTATATATGTGTTGTGAAAGAAAAGTATTTCCGAATTTGGGTAAGGAATCGATAGTCATCGTTCGTAGCAGATGGGCACCGTGCGAACGATGCGAGTTGGCTGTCTTTGAAGAAATAAAACGGCATATAAATTTTGAATATATTGCTTTTGCACTTGATGGAAGAGAATTTAGGCGGATGTTAAAAGATAAGAATAAAAGACAACTTTGGAAACTGTCAGTGGTGAGAGAAAAAAGTACAGCGGCTAAGCAATCATCATCAGAACAGAAAGGAAAATAAGGTGGATTTTGTATGGATGACAATAAGGCGAAAATCTGTGTGGGTGATCACTGCTGGATTGAGTTAATGAAAAACAATATTCGCGTAGCAAGTATAGGCGTGAACTATCGCAAATACAGTAGTGATGGTGATATATATGATGTGAAATATTATGAGGCAACTGCAGTTGTAAGTGAAATTTTCCCTGTAAATGAAACTCTTACAAAAATAACTCTCGCTGTTTCTGTCCCCCAAGAGTTGTCTGGTGACTATATGTATAGTTATTATCCAGTAAGTCTTTATGTTACAAAGAAAGAATTCATTAAAGTGGGATTTGATAATAAAGATGGTAAGAGGGAAATAACCGGCACCTTGCAGAAAGTCGGCTATAATTATTTCATCATCGGGGCGGATGATGACTGACTGGCATTGAGCGGCAATCTGTACAACGGGGGCTACTTTGACTTCCTAAAAGGTTAGCAGTATCTTATGATATGCTGACCTTTACCAGTTTATAACAGTGCAATATGCAGTTTCTTATTTAACGCACTTGCAGCCTGCGTCATATTTCCGTCATTCCGTGCCCGTATAAGCTGTCTTATTTTCTGTCTGATAAAAATCTATCTCGCATGAGCTATATATGTCAAGTAAAATATTTTTTTAAGGAAAACGTAATGTTTGGTTTTCCAATTTTAGTACAAGGCGATTCAGGACAGAACGTATAAGAGTGATTTTGATAAATTGTGCCACGAGATTGTAACTGAATTAATGCAGGACTATTCAATAACTAGATTAATGTATACTTGTCAAAGTGAGAGTGCAACACTTGAAAAAGACAGGGCAAGTTTGGAGCAAGTATATAATGAAGTGGCAAAGGACAAAGTGCATATTATGGGGTTTGAGGGGGAAATTGAGCACAAGACAAAACATATATCAAACAAGGCATCATATATAGAGCGAAATTATGCAATGATAAACGATAGTGATTATTGCATATTTTATTATAATAAAGATTATTTACCTAAAAAGAGAAAACACTATAAAAACGACTGAATATATTACCAACCAAATTCTGGTACTGCACTTGCCTTTAAATATGCTAAACAAAAAAATAAACAAATTGTGAACTTTTATAAATAATCTATTTTGTTATTTTCATTTATGTGATTGGAATTTAATTGCGTTTTATTGTGATAATCTCATCAAGTACTTTACACATTTATATTTGCAATTAAAGTATGTGTTAATTAACATTTA
>CAKZZK010000203.1 GCA_937885235.1 uncultured Treponema sp. | reverse complement strand
TAAGACGCGCCGCCAGCGTTCGTTCTGAGCCAGGATCGAACTCTCCATGATTATTCCTAAGCCCCTTCCGGGACTAAGATTCCAACCACTTCTCCCTCTCCCCCGCTCCAATCTTTCTTCCTCTCTAATTGAATCAGGTCTGCCACGCATGTCGCTGTCTTTTTTTCCTGTCTCCGTCCCTCTTGCTTTCAAACAACGTCCCGTAGGGGATTCCTGCGGGTGAGTGTGACTATATCACCCCGTGCTTTTTCTGTCAATACCTCAATCCACTTTTTTTTATTTTTTTTCACTTTTTTCCCCGGAGGTGCTGCGGACATAAAAAAAGCGCCGAGATTTCAATCCGGCGCTTTCCCTTACAAAGAAAACCATTACAATGCTGCTAATTTTCGTTTTATCTTTTTCGCTTTCCGGTATATTGTCTTTAAAACAGCCAGAAAGACCGGCCGCTTTGCCAAACGCCTCTTTATCCCAGACTTAAAGGCCGCCCTGTCCACAAAAAATAAATAGCTCCATTTTATTAAGTGAGGACACGCCGCGTCATAATGCACATCTGCTGCATGCATCTGCTTTATATGAGCACCCCACTCGTCCGTAAAACGCGCACTGTTTTTCAAACTATCAAGACGATTCTCTACAACCAGTACAGAAAACAAATACAAATCCCTTGCAGCAGGAGACAGCAAGAGCAGTTCATAAGGAAACGAAGCATAATCTCTATCATAAAGAAGAAACTTTATATCGGCATCAAAAATGGCAACCATATCCCTCACAAAAAGCAATGCATTATCCTGCATTACTTTCACCAGATACGCACCAGTGCCATCGTTTTCTGCTTTAGCAAATACTTCCCGCAAAACTCCATTATCATTTTTCAAAGCGGCAAGCGGTCCTTCAGTATTGCTTATTACAAGTTCACGTTCCAGCCCCGAAATTCCTGGCCAATACTGGTAAAAGCAATGTATTGCCAACCCATGTTTGAGCGCACGATATAATGGTAAATCAGTTGTTGTATACACATAGAATGGAGTAACATCATAACCTAAAACACTCTTTAAAACAGATTCTATTCTACAACTATAGCCAATATCAAAAGTGGCAGACCTTCCTTTAAAAGACGGCAAAAGATAAGCCTCAAAGAGCCTTTTGCATTTAGCAATCATCTTCTGGCTATATAAATTTTCCTTAAAGAATGAAATAAACTTATAAAATTCACCAGAAGATGAAAAAAACTTGTCATAGACAAAGCCTGCCGAAGTGCATATATATTCAGCATCTTCCAACACAGACGGTTCTATAATATTAGAAAGCAAATTCACTAAAGTTTTCGGAGAATTAGCAAATATATTGATATTGACTTCAAGCCCATATAAGTCTTCAGGTTTCTGAATCTGCAACGGCAAAACAGTCCTTCGGGACAAGTGCAGATATCTGCAGGACACGTCATCACCATATACTTTGGCCAGAATGGAAAAAGCTTCCATAGGCACATAGCCATCACGCGCCATAAAGTTGATATTTTTATATTTACCCGCATGCATCTCTTCCTGAAGCCAGTGGGCAAGGGCAAATATATGCATACCTAAAGGGAAATATCCTATAATATCTGGTGCGCAATTAAAATTTGTTTCAACATTAAACGGAATAAAAGGATTATCAAATAATTTATTTGCAACAACTGCCAATAGACACCTTAAACCAAAATATTTTTCAAATTCGTTAGGACCACGCAGACAAAAACTCTGACAAAAACATCTGCTGATGACATCTCCGCCGTAAAAGCCTCCCGCATCTCCTTTAGCTATATCAATCGTCCTTGGCAAGTATTCCGCATTCCAACCAGCCCTACGTGCATTCACCACGTCAGTGGAAAAGTTATCACCAATATGCAGAATGGCATCCGGGCTGCTGCAAATCACCTCTGCAATATGTCTGTACAAATGACTGGATGCCTTTGTAAATCTTTGGTTATTTGAAACATATACCGCATACCAGTCCTTATATCCACAGGAAGTAAGAATCCGGACTATAACAGATTCAGGAAGATACATATCGGAAGTAATAATTATCTGCTTTCCACAGTACAAGGCAAGCTCATACAATTCTTTTGCATACAAACGGCACCTGCAATATTTCAGTTCAAGCCGTATTTCCTCCGCCTTTGTTGCGTTTAGCCATTCTGCGGGGAAACCTGTTAGTTCACGAATAATATCGTAAATACGGTCTAGTGTCACATCTTCGCATTCTGACATTGCGATTTTATTCCTTGCCAGACATTCAGACTCAATCCGTATTTTTTTAAAATCAATTTTATCAGTTGATCCAATAAGATTATTGACAAACACATCAAGCAGATAAAATAAATCTGTTGGATAATAAAACGGCCTCACCACCAAGGTATCAAACACATCGAAGCTGACGATACGGATGCGTTTATCAAGTATCCGTTGTTTCAAGGCATCAGAATGGTTATCTTTGAATTCAGTATAATTGCTAGAGGAAAACAAATAAGCCTTTTCCCTATCAAATGCATCATCCCGCCATACAGGGAAAGTGAGCTTTTCATCCTTTTCCATAAGCGGCAGAAGCATCTGCTGTATCTGGGTAAAAGCATTTTGACATTCTCTTTTTTCTGCAACGGTCAGACAATGATTATAACAGGCATATTCATTGTGGATATTCACCACAGCCTTTGCAAAAAAGAACAGCAATGCTGAAAACTGCATCATTCCTAAAACACTGCAAAGATCAGGTATATTGCTACCATACGGTTTGCATTTTAACAGCAAATCTTTTTTATAAATCTTATTTCCTAAAGCATACAGTTCTGGCTCGAGCCCCATTGTATTCATATAGAAATCTATGCATTCACTCTCTCGCAAATCAAGCGCAACATTCCTGACGTATGAAAAGTTCCTATAAGAATAGGACCGCCCATTCCATGCGCTAACATCACCAAAAACAATATCTGCCCCAGACAAAGAAGCTTTCTCTAAGAGCAGCCGGTAAAAATCTACAGAAACAGATATATCCTCATCAAGCAGGGAAATATAATCTCCATGTGACAAATCGATAGCTACAAACAGAGGACTTTGCAAGTCCCTATTTCTGTCATACGGAATTATATTTATTTCTGCGAGCCCTCTTCCTTTCCGCCTGATTTTTTTCTCACTCTCTTTCGGGCAAAGAACGAAAATTTCTTTATCCCTATATGAAGAAGAAACTATGGAAGAAAGCGTCTTAGGGGAAATTATTCCGTTATGACTGATTATGATGATTGACAGCAAAGGATTATTCATAAGTTTTAACGATAGCTTTCCACAATAACAAAACAATAACAAGAAAAAACAAAACAGCGCTCATTCCCAGTATCATCCAAAAGCCAATCGTTCCTAGCAGATTTTTATACAGGATACATATTGTATGCTCTCCGGCAGGGACTCGGATGACAGCCTCCATGTTCATTATTTCAGGAGAAAATTCCTTGCCATCCATATAATAATGATAATATCTATTCGGATATGGCAAGAAAGCTACAACAGACATTTTCGGTGAATTTAGCGATAATTGATATTTTGAATTCTGATTAGTCGAGAAAGAACTTATATCCTGATCAGACAAATCATGTGAATAAAAATAACCGTTATCAAATGAATCCCTGTCTTCAAAGAAACTTTCCCCCGCAATAATTGACGGAATAAATTTTCGCAAGGTAAACATCAAACGCCCGCAACCAAGATCTGCCGCACCTTTTTCCCAATCTACAAGCATATCAAACAACGGCCTGTTTGAATCTATCGTTGCCTGGTCTGTCATAATGAAATCCGCACGCGTATTCTTTACATAATCCCAATCATACTGATTAAACCACCAGTGCATTAGACGATAATCATATGGAGTACACAAATGGGATTCATATCCTGTATAATTGCACAGATTATACTTCGAAAGATTATACCATTCATAATTCGACATGAGGTAAGAGGGAACTGATTCCATTGAATCATAGGCGACATATCTATAACACTCTTTATTCAGCTCAGAACGATTTATATAATCATCTATAATTTTAGGGACAGCTTCATTATAAATAATGCTTCTCTCCCGTATATGCGATGCAAGCTCATAAACACTGTTTGCATCATATAAATATGTTGCTGCAATCAACAAGGTCACAAAACCCCATGAAACAACAGACATCAGCCTCAAGTATGCAGCACTCATTCCAAATGCAAATACTGCAAGAAAAATCATTTCAATGATATACCGATCGCTGTTTATAAACTTAACAGAAACACCCCACTTTGCAAGGACAATATAAGCCGAAGCCAATATAAACGCACAAAAACTAATTCCCTGAAAACAGCTTCTTGTTTTATCAAAGCGTATATATTTTATAATCAAACCTATGCCTATATAAACAAACGGCATGACAAACATCACGTATCGGTTAGGAATATGCATCTGCCCCAAAACAGGCAAAAAGCTAAACATCCAGCAGGCAAACGCGGTATTCCGGCTGTTAGCCCATAACAGTATCAGGGCAAATACAACAAAGACAATCTTTATCAGCTTCCGCTCATACTTTTCCATCCGAAAAAATACTTTATCATACAGTCCTACCAAGATGACACTGACAGCGAGCAAGCCGAAATGCAGCGCAGCAACGCCTTCTGTAGCAGAACCATTTATAAATGAGAATGAAGATATTACGCTTAATATATCAGTTAACTTAAACTGATAAGCTGTGGCATCAAACAAAGTCATACTGCTTTTAACAGAATGCTTTATATAAAGCATAATTTGAAAGAGGTAGGGCAAACAAACAACACCCCCAATTCCAACTAATACCGTAAGGAGCAGAACATATTTATAAGAAACATTTTGCTTAAATAAAATATACAGCAAAGTAAAGAGGTAAGTACTTACAAGGAGAGCAACCGATACAGTTATATATCCACTGGAAACTGCACATATCGTACATAAAACCACATAAAATCCGCTAAGTATATTTCTCTTGTAATAAAACTCAAGAAAAGCATAAACGCATATCACAGACAGTGAAGTTATAATATAAAAACTCAGATACCAGCTTTGTATGCATAATTGATATACATAAAGACCTGTTACCATTATAGATACTTTTGTGCTTAGAGAAAAATATTTGCGGCACAATTTCTGCATAGAAATCAATGCAAAAAACATGTGGCTCATATATAGTAGCATATACATTGCCCGTGGAGGAAAGAAGAGTGAAAAGAATGCGAATAGATAACAAAAAAAATAGGCAGCAGGCATATTTACACGCAGGAACCATTCCGTAGAACCTGAAAATGAGCCGCTGTCAACACCGATGAAGGATTCTTTATTCAAGATTATCTCGCGTATTTTCATAAAAAAGGCATAAGTAAATTTATCTTGATCGCCCCACTTTGAAAAAGTCAATACATTGCTAGACGTATATTGCCCTATAAAGCCAGAAAATATTAAAAAGGTATACAAAATAGCAATTATAAGGACCTTGCAATTTTCATTCCTTAAGTATCGTTGTATCGATATTTTTCTTATCTCTTTTATCACTTCATTTTTCTCCAATACAATAATATTGTCCGCCAAATGGCAATCTTCTAAGCAATTTCTCAAGCGAAAGCATTTTTTTAAATATTCCTTTTCGAGGCATGAAAATAGTATAGCAAGTCCCCCGTCCATTAAATCCCGATAATTTCATTTTCCTCAGCATCTTTCCTGCACTGATAAGCGTCACCCCCTCATCAAAAGGGCAATCATGGACAATTTTGACCGTAAGAGGATTCCACGGATTATGCTCAAAAACAATAAATTTTCCGCCCTTTTTCAGAACCCTATGAATCTCTTTGGGCACAGGAATATGATTCTCATCATCAATATGGTGGAATACGCATGCCGCAAATACAATATCAAAACTATCATCAGGAAACGGAATATGGCACCCATCATAGGGCAAGAAATCGCTTTTCGCTATGTTCCGGCACCGGGCTTTCTTTATACTTTCTTCTGATACGTCTATACCCGTATAGCAATATTTTTTAATATGCTGCTGAATAAAAAATGCAGAATTTCCATCCCCGCAACCAAAATCAAGGATTTTGCATCCTTCCAAACTGCTTTTTATTTCAATGATTTTATATTCGCTAAAATAATTGCTGTCAGCCCCGCTTAAGCCCCTCACGTTTTTTGTATGCACTTCTCGGTAGTTGTCTGCAAACCTGTCAAATTCTGCGCTTTCATTCATTTCCCTTTGCTCCCGTCCGTTCGCTTATGATGTAGCGGGGTCTGTGTTTTACTTCCATATAAATTTTGCCAATATATTCACCAATTACGCCAATAGAAATAAGCTGGATCCCGCCTAAGAATGCAATTATACTCGTCATGCTTGCCCAGCCTGCAAGGGATTTTCCGAGGAACAGCGCAACGACAGCCCAAACAACCACTCCGAAACTCAATACAGAAACTGCCGTTCCCAATGCAATAATCAAATGCAGTGGCTTTACGCTCAGCGATGTTATTCCGTTCCATGCAAGGGAAAGCATCTTTCTAAGCGGATAATGGCTTTTGCCTGCGATCCTCTCATGCCGCTCATAATAAACGATGTCACTTTTAAACCCCACGAGAGGAAACATGCCGCGAAGGAAAAGATTGACTTCATTAAAATTCGCAAACTCATTTAATACCCTGTTTGAGGCGAGCCTGTAATCTGCATGGTTGAATACAGTCTCCGCACCCATCCATGACAAGACCTTATAAAAACATTCCGCACTCGTCCGTTTGAAAAAGGGATCTGTCCCCCGCGTGCTCCTCACTCCGTAAACAATTTCCGCCCCGCCATTATATTTTTCAAGCATATCGTCTATGGCATTTATATCATCCTGTCCGTCACAATCCAATGAAACAGTTATATCGCATTCCCCCCTTGCTTCCATCAGACCTGCAAGGACTGCATTCTGGTGCCCGTAGTTCCTGCTCTGCGAAATACCGATAAAATGCGGATCCTCAGCTGCCAATTTGCAGATTATCTCCCATGTTCTATCTTTTGAGCCATCGTTGACAAACAGGATCCTGCTTTCATCGCTGATTTTTGACAAGGAAATCAGCTCTTTTAATTTCTGTAAAAACAGGCAGCTTGTAACGGGAAGTACTTTTTCTTCATTATAGCAGGGAATAATGAGATACAGCTTTAATTCTTTTTTATCACGTTGCCCATAAAACATCCGAAAGCCTTCGTCAAATTCACAAAACAATAAAATTCAAAAAGTTTTTTACACAAAGCTAATGTACAAATGTATAATCAGCATCAGCATTGATACCGATGCAGTCAATAATACGCTGTGTTACACCGTCATAGACAATAATATTTAAACCGTTTGAAACCTTTTTGTCGATAATAAGATTATTACAAATAATGGAATTAACGTATATTTGTGATAGTGCATCAAATTTTCTTACCAAACAGATATCATTGCCATTCAAATCAAAATATTTAACCATTTCCTTCTGCCCGCTCCACCAGAGTCTGCCATCTTCATTGCATCTGCTCCAAATACCTGTACTACCGTCAATGGGAATACCTAACCTTGCGAAATATAATTTGTCATCTGACGTTGTACACCTTCCATCCACTGACACAAATAGGTGATAATATCGATTATTACAAATAGATTCAATATAATGAACTATCTCCGTCTGACCAACCAATTCCTGATTTTTTACCATTGCATCAACATAATCAGCCATTCTCTGCCACGAGGCATATTCCGCCTCTCCCCGATGATCAGGAACAGCATAATTTTCTTTAATATACTTTCCCATGTATTTATCGACTCAACTTTCAACTTATGATCATTAACCATAATCTCTAATTCATCTTCATCCTTTTGATAATTATTATTTTTCAATCTTTAGAAGTGAAGGTGTTTCCATTATGAAGCTATTTCCTCCTACGCGACCTGCATAATAAAAATCCATATAAAGCTTCCCATGCAAAGCAAAGCAAAAGTAAAATACAGAGAAACGCTAGCCCACGGAAAACTTGCGATTTAAACAACAAATAGGAATCTAAAACTCGGACAAGGAGACCTGGCGTATTTTGAAACAAATATATACCTAAAGATAGTTTTGCCAAAAATTCCCACAGCTTTGATTCAGGCAACATTGGTTTTAATGATGCTGCAAAAAGAACAACAACACCAAACAATAATATGACAACAAAATCCCATCTGTCAAAACCGCGTTTTCCCATAATATAAATACAAAGAGCAAGACAAGATACCTCAATACCTTTCAAAAAAATTTCCCCCCCCCC
>CAKZZK010000202.1 GCA_937885235.1 uncultured Treponema sp. | reverse complement strand
AGACGTGTGCTCTTCCGATCTGAGCGCAAGGCCGCCTGCAAGCAGGATTGCACGAGAACGCTCTGCAAGGTCGTTTACGCCCTCAATCTGCACGTCCCCCTGCTTTCCGTGCACGCAGATAGAGAAATTCTTTGCATTTTTGAGGCTGTCAAAGATGCCGGTGATTTCTATTGTGTCGCCGTCGGCAATCTTGTCGTAGTCTGCGCTATCCTTGAACGTGATGGGCAGAATGCCGTAGTTCACAAGGTTTGCCTTGTGGATGCGGGCAAAGCTCTTGGTTATGACTGCCCGCACGCCGAGATACATCGGTCCGAGCGCGGCGTGTTCCCTACTAGAGCCCTGCCCGAAATTTTCCCCGCCAACCACAAAGCAGCCGGAGAAATTGAGCGCGGCAGCCTTGGCATAGAACTGGGGATCAAGCCGCTCGTAGGCAAACTTGCTGATTTCTGGAATATTGCTGCGGAAGGGAAGCACTTTGGTGCCCGCAGGCATTATGTCATCGGTAGAGACATTGTTGCCCGCCTTGAGCAGCACAGGAAGCTTGAGGCTGTCCTCGCACGGCTTGCAGGGGGGGCAGGGTTTGATGTTTGGACCGCGAAGGATTTCTACATCCTTAGCCTTTGTTTCATCGAGCGGTGGAATGAGCATGCCTTCGTCCTTTGCCGCAGCTCTGATGTCTTCGGCAGAAAGGCGGCTGTCCTTGCCGGTGAGCAGGGAAATACGTCCGTCCTGTGTGAATGACGGGTCTGCGTAGTCAAGTGTCGTGGGGTCGGTGATGTGCCCTGTGGTAGCGCTCGCCGCTGCTGTTTCTGGGCTTACGAGGTAAACGCTTGCATCTGCTGTGCCGGAACGCCCTTTGAAGTTGCGGTTAAATGTGCGCAGTGACACACCCGCCGAGTTGGGAGCAAAGCCCATGCCGATGCAGGGACCGCAGGCGCTTTCGAGAATGCGGAAGCCCGCGCGGATGAGGTCGCCGAGGATGCCCGCCTTGTCCGCCATGAGCAGCGTGGTGCGGCTGCCGGGGGCGATGCCTGCCTCCACACCGGGAGCGATGTGCTTGCCCCTGACGATTGCCGCTACCGCCGCAAGGTCGTCAAGCGAAGAATTGGTGCAGCTGCCGATGGCAACCTGCGTTACGGCGATGTTTTCAAGCTCCTTTACGTTCTTTACGGCATCCGGCGAATGCGGGCAGGCGGCGAGTGCGCCAAGAGATGAAAGATCTATTTCGATAAGCTTGTCATAGACAGCCCCTTCGTCCGCTTTCTGTTCTGTCCAGTCTGCTGCACGGCCCATGCTCTGGAGGAAGCTTTTTGTGGTCTCATCGCTGGGGAAGACGGAGCAGGTGGCTCCGAGTTCTGCGCCCATGTTGGTGACGGTGGCGCGCTGGGGCACGGTGAGGCTTGTAACACCCTCGCCGAAGTATTCATAGATGGCGCCGACCCCGCCTTTTACGCTTTCGCGGCGCAGCACTTCAAGGATGATGTCCTTTGCGCCGATGCCCTTGCGCAGCCTTCCCGTAAGCTTGACTCCGAAGATTTTTGGCATGGCAAGGTGGAATGCTCCGCCGCCCATTGCCACTGCCACATCAAGGCCGCCCGCGCCTATGGCTATCATGCCTATGCCGCCGCCGGTGGGGGTGTGGCTGTCTGACCCGAGGAGCGTCTTACCGGGCTTGCCAAAGTGCTCGATGTGTACCTGATGGCACACGCCGTTGCCCGCGCGGGAGAAGTATAAACCGTATTTTGCCGCTACGGACTGGAGGTAGCGGTGGTCATCGTGGTTCTTGAAGTCCGTCTGCAAGGTATTGTGGTCAACGTAGCTTACGCTTACTTCCGTCTTTACGCGCGGCACGCCGATAGTCTCAAACTGAAGGTACGCCATCGTACCCGTCGCATCCTGCGTGAGTGTCTGGTCTATCTTGATAGCAATGTCCTGCCCGCGTTCGATGGGTGTGCCGGGGGTAAAGGAAATGCTTCCAGGAACGATATGCTTCTGAATTATCTTTTCTGCCAACGTAAGTGCCATAAATACCTCGCCTTTCTTATATATAGAGTATGTGTATCATACCTTTTCACGAGAATTTGTACAAGGCACTACAAAGATATTTAATAATAAGAAGAAATTTTATATAATTGCCCGCATGTATATCATCGTCTTCAAGCAGCTCGTTATCATGCTTGTCATCTGTGTGCTGTCTTTTGGCTTTTCCAAGCGAAACAAGTTTTCCGGCAGGGAGACTTCTTTCCTTAGCCGCCTCCTGCTGTATTTTGTCAATCCCTGCCTCATCTTGAATTCCTTCAATATGGCGTACAGCAGAGAGAAGCTTGTGCAGCTTCTCTTTGTGATAGTGGTCTGCGCTGTCCTCCACCTGCTTTTTACCGTCATAGTGCTCCTTACCCTCAATTCGCACACGGAGGAGGGGAAGGCGCTCGACGGGCTTGAGCGTATCGGGGTGGTCTTCACCAACTGCGGCTTTATCGGCATTCCACTCATAAACGGTGTTTTTGGTACGGGCGGCGTGTTCTATCTGATGGGCTACCTCGCGGTCTTCAACATCTACCTGTGGATGTTCGGCGAATACCAGATGTCCCGCCGCTTCAATCTCAAAAAGGTGCTTACGAATCCGAATGTGCTCGCGGTGCTTGCCGGCATCGTGCTTTTCTGTATGCCCTTTACTTTGCCTGAACTTATTTCCAAACCGCTGGGCTACATCAGCGAGATGAACACAGCGCTTTCAATGACGCTTCTGGGCATGCTTTTTGCCTGCTTTAAGAAAACGGGGAGTGTTTCGTACACAAAGCGTGTTGTCTGGGTGGCGTTGCTGAGGCTTGTCGTTTCTTCGCTTGTCTCGCTTGCCCTGCTGTATTTTATTGCCCGCCTTTTCCCCCGCCTGCCGAATTTGCGGGAGATGCTTTTCGTTATCTATATTGCAAGCCTTTGTCCCATCGGTATGAGTGTGTCAACCTTTGCCTGCGTTTTCGGCAAGGATGCCTCCTATGCGGGGCTCATGGTATCCGTCACCTCTGTGTGCTGCATCATCACCGTTCCCGCTTTCGTGAAGCTTGCGGAGCTGCTGCTTCCGTAATGCCCTGAGGTTCTGTGAGCTGCCCCTTGTAGAGCATCTTGGGGTAGACGGTCAGGTGCAGCTTCTTTTCCAGTGCCGCGTAGCGCTGCATTTCCAGCGCGTCGCCGATGACGCAGTTTATGCCCGTCTGTCCGGCACGCCCCGTCCTGCCTGCGCGGTGGATGAAGAAGTCGCTTTCTTCCGGCAGGTCCATCTGCACCACGTGTGTAATGCCGGGAATATCCAGCCCGCGGGAAGCAAGGTCGGTGGTGACGAGGATGGGGATTTTGCCTCCCTTGAAGCGGTCGAAGGCTGCCTTCCGTTCCTTCTTGTCCGTCTTTGCGCTTAAACCTGCGCAGTCAATATTTTTCCAGCGTAACTTTGAAACGATGTTTTCAATCTGGTCGCTTCTTGCGGTGAAGACAAGCAGTTTTGCGGGTTTGACTGCGTTTATAAAGGAGCGGAGGGTGTCTATTTTGTCACGCCGTTCAGCAAAGATTGCCCAATGGCTTATCTTTTTTCTGAGTATGTCCTCCGCAGGGAGTTCTACAAGCTCTATGTCTGCCTCTTTGCGAGAGGCAAGCAATATGCTCCGCGTGTATGCGCTGACAGTCGCCGAGTTGCCTATGAGCTGGATTTTCTCTGGCAGCCGTTCGATGAGCCCTTCCGTAGCGTCCCGCAGTTCCGGGCTCAGAAGCCTGTCCGCTTCATCGAGCACGAGGGCGGCGATGCCCTCTGTCTTGAGCTTTTTAAGGTGGATGAGTTCAAGGAGCCTTGCAGGACCGCCGATGACAATTTCCGGTTTTCCTTTGAGGGCTTCTATCTGGCGGCTTAAAGGGCTGCCACCGATGCAGAGCGCACACTTTATGCCGCTTATCAGCTTTACCTGATTCCGGATCTGGGAGGCAAGCTCCAGCGTGGGGGAAGCGATGAGCAGCCTTACCGACTTGCGGGGATTCTCTTCTGTCGCCATCTTCTGCAGGAGGGGCAGCAGATAGGCAAAGGTCTTGCCTGTTCCCGTTTCGCTCTGAAAGAGGATGTGCCTGCCCTGTGCGATGATCGGTATTACTTTTTCCTGCACTCCGGTGGCTTCCGTGATGTGCAGTTCCGCGAGGGCGTCGAGCAGTTCTTTGCCTATGCCCATATCACTGAATTGTGTACTCATAGCTTTAGTATAGCATAAAAGCTGCATTTTTGATAGAATATTAAGCATGAAAGTTGGCATAGACACATTTGCTTGCGATCACGGCCATTCAGGACTCGGCTCCTATTTGACTTCACTGATGTCAGCCCTGCCTGTGGAAAAAGATGTCAGCTATGAGCTGTTTGGAGCTGAACAGGACCGTTATACATTTAACGGGGAGAGGGAATACCCCTTTGCCAGTGTGAATATTCCCGATGCGGTTATGCTGGAACGCCTGTGGCATCACTTCAAGGTGAATTCTTTTGGAAAGAAGCAGGGCTATGATCTTATCCTCTATCCCGCAGCTGCGCGTGTTTTGCCCACATCTTTCAAGGTAAAAGGTGTCGCCGTTGTAAATGATGTCGTAAGCCATATCCTGCATTATACGAAAGATGAATGGTATAGAAAATGCATAAAGCGGGGGCTTTCCCGCGCGAACTGCATCATAGCGTCGAGCGAGTATATCCGTTCGAATTTGGAGAATATCGGTATTTCACCACGGCGCATAGAAGTTATCCATAACGGTGTCGATCACAGCTGTTTTTATCCCGGTGAAAGTATTTCTGCTGACAGTGAGATAATAGACATCAAGCCTTTTGCGATTAAAAAACCATACATCATCTATGCGAGCCGCATGCAAAATGCCGAAAAAAAGCATCTTGAGCTGATCGAAGCGTTTGCCCGCTTTAAAAAACGCACAAATCTGCCGCACCGTTTGGTTTTGGCAGGCAATATAGAGCCAAAGAATGCAAAGAAATCGGAAAATTCTGATGAGTATAGCGATAAGGTGCACACGGCTGTCCTTGGTTCCGGCGTAGCGAGCGATATTTTTATTACGGGTTATTTCCCCCATGAGCACTTTCCCGAACTTTACCGCAATGCCGATGCCTGTGTCTTTCCCTCCATAGCAGAAGGCGTCGGACTGCCGGTACTAGAGTCCATGGCGTGCGGATTGCCCGTGGCATGTTCATCCCAAGGTGCCCTGCGGGAGATTGCAGGGGACGCGGCGCTTTTCTTTGATAGCAATAATATAGAAGAAATTGAACAGGCTTTAGAGCGCATAGTCGGTGATGGCGAGCTGCGCAAAACTTTGCTTGAAAAGGGAATTAAGCAGGCAAAGCAATACTCATGGCAGCAGACAGCCCTCGCCACGGCTTCGCTGCTCAAAAGCCTATAAAAAAGGACTTGCGGCAATGCTTGCTGCAAGTCCGAATGTGTTTGGTAGTATAGCTTACGCTGTTTTCTGTTCCAGAAGCAGCGACTCAATGTCCAGCAGCTTTTCCTGCTTCACGATGTCCCGTGTTATTTGGAGCTTCTTCTGTCCCTTGACGCTTGGAATCTCGAACATAATGTCAAGCAGTATTTTTTCCACGATAGCCCGAAGACCGCGAGCTCCCGTCTTGTTCTTGATGGCTATGTCCGCAATTTCACCGATGGACTCCTCGTTAAAGGAAAGCTCCACATCATCAATCGCAAAGCTTGCCTGAAACTGCTTGGTGATGGAATTCCTCGGCTCCGTCAGGATGCGCACAAGGTCATCGCGGTCAAGCTCTTTGAGAGCGCAGGTGATGGGCAGGCGTCCGATGAGCTCTGGAATGATGCCGAATTTCACCAGATCGTCCGAAGTCACCTGATTGAGCAGTGCCATACGCTCTTCTTCAGTGCGGTGCGTACCTGCGGCGCCAAAGCCTATTGAAGCAGAAGAGAGCCGCTGCTCGATGATTTTGTCCAGACCCACGAAAGCACCGCCGCAGATGAAGAGGATGTTCGTGGTGTCTATGTCGATCATCTCCTGATTCGGATGCTTGCGTCCTCCCTGCGGGGGAACGGAAGCGTGGGTCCCTTCCAGAATTTTAAGCAGTGCCTGCTGTACGCCTTCGCCGCTCACATCGCGGGTAATGGACGTGTTCTCGCTTTTGCGGCTAATCTTGTCTATCTCGTCGATGAAGATGATGCCGCGCTCTGCCGCGCTCACGTCTCCGTCAGCGGCATTGATAAGCTTGAGCAGCACATTCTCTACGTCCTCGCCTACGTAGCCCGCTTCGGTGAGCGTTGTAGCATCAGCGATGGCGAAGGGAACCTTGAGTTTCTGGGCAAGCGTCTTTGCGAGCAGCGTCTTTCCGCTTCCCGTGGGACCGAGCAACAGCACATTTGACTTCTCAATGCGGACATCTGAAGTCATTTGCTGATCTTTCGTCTGGGAAAGCTGCTTGTAGTGGTTGTACACAGCCACAGCGAGCACTTTTTTCGCATAATCCTGCCCCACAACGTACTGGTCAAGATAGTCTTTGAATTCTTTTGGCGTGGGAACATCGTTCATGCTCACGGGGGTGAGGGAACGGCGTTCTTCGTTAAGTATAGTCTTACAAGTGGAGACGCAGTTCTCGCAGATATAGACATCAGCGTTCGGAGCTTTTACCATCCGGCGGTTTCCGTCAGCCGGACGTCCGCAGAACGCGCAAATCTGCTGGTCACTTTTCCCAAAGCCTCGCATCGATTATTTTCCTCCTTTTTTTGCACTGGTCATAATATGATCGACAATTCCATAGTCTTTCGCTTCTTCAGCGGACATATAAAAATCACGTTCCATATCCTTTGCTACCTGCTCTTCGCTCTTGCCTGTCTGCTCGGCAAAGTAGCGGATGGAAAGCTTCTTCAGCCGCACGATTTCCTTTGCCTGAATGGCAATGTCGCTTTCCTGTCCCTGTGCGCCGCCCCACGGCTGATGAATCATCACGCGGCTGGAGGGGAGGGCATAGCGTTTGCCGATGGTGCCGCCCGCAAGCAGAATGGCCCCCATGCTCGCAGCCTGCCCCATACAGATGGTCTGAATGTCGCACTTTACGTATTGCATGGTGTCGTAAATGGCAAGCCCTGCCGTCACAGAACCGCCGGGGCTGTTGATATACATATTTATATCTTTTTCAGGATTTTCGCTTTCCAAGTAGAGAATCTGCGCCACTACTGCGTCTGCGGACTCGTCAAAAATTTCTCCATCTACAAAGATGATCCTGTCTTTCAGCAGGCGCGTATACAAATCGGTATAAATCTCTGAGCTTCCATTACGCTCAAGCACGCTCGGCACTCTATAATTCTGTTCGTTCATCGCTAACTCCATCAGATACATCTGTTTGTACACTAATCTAAACAAAAAAACGGAATGTGGCAAGTGCAACATTCCGTATAGCTTCTTTATTGTGCAACTCCCTCTCTCAGCCTAAAGAGGTCTTCAAATCTCAGCTTCTCACCTTTTTCTATCTTTACCTCTTTATAGAGCAGGTCGAAAAGCTTGTTTTCCTTAGTCTCGTCGATCATGTACTCCTTCGCCTTTGGGTCCTTGTAGTGCTCCTTTATCTCGTCCACTGAAACAGCGTTTTCCTCTGCGAGCCGCTCATATTCCTTTTCCACCTCTTCGGGGGTGACGGAAATGTTCCTCTCGCGCAAAAGGGCATCCACCACAAGGCGACCGCGAAGGGCGCGCTCGGTGTCTCCCGCCCACTGCTTGAGCATGGCTTCCCGTGTCTGGCCGCTTGCAGAAACCATTTTCTCCAGCTGCTCTGGCGTAGTCTTGAACTGCTGTGCCACCATGCGCCAACGGCTTTCGTTTTCAACGGCTACCATTGAGCGGGGCAGCTCTATGGGGTTCTTTTCCACCAGCTGTTCGAGCAGGCTGAAGCTCTTCATCTCGGAAAGCTTCCTGTTTTTCGCAAGCTCCAGATTTTTCATGATGTCCTTCTTGAGGTCATCGAGCGTCTTGTATTTTTCGCTTATGTCCTGTGCAAGGTCATCGTCAAGCTCAGGAAGGTTGCGGATCTTTATCTGCTTGACGGTCACACTGATCTTTTTTGTCTGCCCTGCGAGATCCTTGTTGCTGTCGTCAGCGGCATAGGTCTTGGAGATAGTCTTTGCCTCTCCCTTCTTCATGCCGATGAGCTCATCATCTATCTTGTAGATGTTTTCGCCAGTGCCCACGGTGAACACAAAGTCAGAGCGCTCGCTTCCTTCAATCACCTTGTCTGCGTCGTCAAGCTCCTTGTAATCAATCGTGACGATGTTGTCTTTTTCAATCGCCTCGTCATCCTTCTTGTCGATAACGACAGCGTTGCGCTCCTGCAGGGCGTGAAGCTCGTTGTTCAGCTCTGTGTCGCCTATTTCCACCTGGGGCTCTTTGATTACAATGCCATCGAAGTTCTTCACTTCCACGGTGGGGAAGATATCATAGACGACAGTAAAGGTGAGGTCCTTGGTGAGATCCAGCTCTGGCAGCTTGTCGTTTTCCAGCCGCGGCTGAGCATAGGGAAGGGGACGATATTCCTTGCTGTCTTCCTGACTTAATACCTCGTTGAGCGTCTGGTCAATCAGGTCGCCGATAATTTCCGCTTTCAGACTGTCCCCGAACTTCTGCTCCAAAACCTTTGCGGGAACATGCCCCTTTCGGAAGCCACGGATCTGGACGTTCTTTGCGTATTTAGCAAGCTCTTTCTGATAGCTTGCCGCTACATCCTCTTTGGCAACAGTGGCCGTCAGTCTTACCGCCGAATTCTCAACCTTTGTGATTTCCTTTGTAATATTCACCTGGAATCCCCTTTTACAATAAAGTAAAAAAAAAGCGATTCAGAATTACTCTAAATCGCTTCGTATTTAGAGCGGAAAACGGGAGTCGGACCCGCGACATCCACCTTGGCAAGGTGGCGC
>CAKZZK010000201.1 GCA_937885235.1 uncultured Treponema sp. | reverse complement strand
CCTGATTCTGACCATCCAGTCCAGCATTGTGGTCTCTCTCGGTATGGTCGGCGCGCTTTCCATCGTGCGCTTCCGTACCGCAATCAAGGATCCCATGGATCTGATGTTTCTTTTCTGGTCCATCACGACAGGCATTATCTGTGGTGCGGGACTGGCAGAAATTGCCGCCGTGCTCGCTTTCTTGCTCACCATCATGCTTTTTGCCCTTGACAGGCTGCCGATTGCCCGTGCACCAAAAATCCTTATGGTGTCTGCAAAGGGTTATGATGCTGAGGAGCCGGTTATGAACGTGGTCAAAAAATACTGCAAATACTATACGGTGAAATCGCGGGGACTTGCCCGCGGTCAGACGGACCTCGTTATTGAAGTCCGCACGGAGCAGGAACGGGAATTGGCGCGGGAGCTGGCGGCAACAGAAGCGGTGATTTCTTCCAGCCTGCTTGCCCACGATGGCGAGGTGACTTACTGATTATCAAAGGAGCGTTATGAATCTCATTGACAAGATAATGCGCCACGGCATGACGGTGTATGCCCTGGTCGGTGCGAGCGGCTCGGGGAAAAGCTTCCGTGCCAAGCTCATTGCAGAAAAATATGCCCTCTCCGCGCTTATAGATGACGGTCTTCTCATTCAGGACGACAAGATTTTGGCAGGACGCTCCGCCAAGCACGAAAAGACCTATATGGGTGCCGTGCGCGTGGCCCTCTTTGACGACAAGGAACACCGCGATTCTGTGGCACGGGTGCTCCAGAAAAACAAGATAAAGAAAATCCTGATTTTAGGGACAAGCGAAAAGATGGTACAGAAAATAGCCATGCGCCTGCAGCTGCCGCCTCCTGAAAAAATCATTAAAATCGAAGATGTCGCAACTACGGAAGAGATACAGAAGGCCATCACGAGCCGCAATGTGGAGGGGAAGCATGTCATCCCCGTGCCCGCTATTGAAGTGAAAAAGACATATCCCCAGATATTTTACAATGCGGTGCGGGATGCGCTGTCCATGGGGCGCAAGAGATTTCTTCCTGGCAAAAACGCGCCCAAGCTCAGCGAAAAATCAATCGTTACGCCAGAGTTCAGCAAGCGCGGGAGGCTTGAAATCTCCGAAGCTGCGCTCACGCAGATGGTCATGCACTGCGTTGAGGAGCAGGACAAGCAGATACGGATTAAGAAACTCGCGATAAAGACGGACAAACAGGGCTACCGCTTCATCCTCACGATCACCGTTCCCTTTGGCAAGCAGCTTACGGGAACCATCCGCAACCTGCAGCAATATATCATCGACAGCATTGAGCGCTATACGGGGATTTTGATTGAAGAGGTGAGCATCATCGTGGATAAAATTACTGATATAGAAAAAAAAGAAGAAGCAAAGCCCCACGCATAAAGCGTGGTATGCTATGCTTGGATTACTCAGGGGGAAGCACGATTCTTGTGCGCCTGCGGCTTGCCTTGACGGGCACCCCGTACTCATTCAATATCTTTCGCACGGCATATTCTAGTTCCGTGCGTTGCGGATTCATGGGAAGAACGAAGGTGCGGCATTGAGCCCATGTCCGTTTATATAAATCAGCTACCGAAGAGCCGAGCTTCACTTCCTGCTGCCAATCCGTCAGCCCTGCCACAAAGTCAAAGAGAAGAAAATAGAGCTTTTCCCCTAGCCTGCCCTCGGGATTTTGAAACACATAGTTATCAAGCCGTTTCAGTTTTTCCATATAGGCTTTTGCATACTTTTTGTTTTCCAACATGAGGTTTGTAGCGGCAGGCTGTAAGTAAACGTAGAGGTCGGTATCCATAGCGCTTGCCACAATGTCGTGGGAATGGCCACTGTTGATGATTTTAAGCACTTCTTCAGTGAGTCGCGAAGGGGACACGGGCGAAAGCAGGGGTGCGGACTCGCGTATCTTCTTTTTGAGGGCATGGGGAAGCCGACAGCCCGTCGTGGCACCGTACTTGACGGCGCGGAGCATACGCACGGGGTCATCCACAAAAATTGTCTTGAGAGGAATAACGGGGCGCAGAATCCGCTTCTTTATGTCTTTTACACCGCCTACGTAGTCCACCACCTGCTCTCTGTGCGGGTCGTAGTACAGCGCATTCAGCGTGAAGTCTCGGCGCATCACATCTTCGTCCATCGTGCCAAAGGCGTTGCCCACAGAGCCGTCCACCGTTGAACGGAACGTGCTCACCTCGAATATCTTTTCTCCAAAAAACACATGCACAAGGCGGAAGCGCTTGCCGATGATGCGGGAATTCCTGAATATCTTCTTTATGCGGCTTGGCGTGGCATCGGTAACGATGTCGAAGTCCTTTGGCTTTTTGCCCACAAGGAGATCCCTCACGGCACCGCCTACGATGTATGCCGCAAAACCTGAATCGCGCAGACGGGCAATAACGAATATGGCATCTTGGTCGATGGATGAGGGAGAGATGTTATGTTCACTTTTTGTATAAATGACGGCCTTCTTTATTGGTTTTCCGTGGCTGTCTGTTGCATATCGAATGAGCACCTTGAGTTTATTTTAGTGTTCTACAGGCTGCGCGTCAAGCACTTCGTGGCTAACGCCCGACTTCTTTTTCTTATGCCCCTTAGAATCTGTCACTACTTGTACAGAGTCTGAGGGGACATCCTTTGATTTAGACAGTGATGTCAACTTGGACACCAACCGAAATACTAACCATACAAGCATCGTCATCAGGAAGAGGACGATGATAACGAATACCAGCCGTTTCAATTTTTTTTTTACAGCGGCAGATTTCTGCGAAGGCCTCAAACGCCTCCGCATACCGCCCCTCCTCCTGCCGTGTGCAGGCCATGCCGTACAGGAGCGCGGCAAGCGGCACCATGCTGTCCACCGAGCGCGCCACGCAGCCCCGCACCGCCTCCATCGCAAGGTGCGCCCCCGTCCCGCTCCGGAAGTATGCCGCTCCCCCGTGCCCGTCGCAGACGCAGCTCAGATAATACGCAGTCTTAGAGATTAAGCCCGTTCATCTCTTTGATGAAAAAGCATCTCCCGACAATATAAAAGCTTTTGATAAAGAGGATTATATAAACAGCATTTCCGAAAAACTTTTTAACAAATTGAAACCTGTTATTTCTTCTGAAATCCGAAATATTTTGAAATAATTCTTAAGTATATATTTCTCAAAGGCTGTGTAACGATCGGACAGAGCTTGCACAAAACAGATTTCTCTCGTCAATCAATAGGGAATGTGTTATACTTACTTCCAGTGAAAACGCTTAAAAAGATCTTTCTGCTCTTGTTTGCCTGCCTCTTTCCCCTCTACGCCTTTGCAGAAGCTATTGCAATACCGGACACCATCTTGGAGGGGCTTTCCGTCCGCCTGCTGCCCAATGGATTTTTGCTTGCGGTAGCAGAAACGCCGTCAAGTGCAATGGTGAGCATCGGCTTTGCCTGCCGCGCCGGTTATGCCGTGCAGAATGCTGCCAATGCGGGATTTCCCGAGCTGTACGCCAAGCTTTTTCCCCGCTCTGCCAAGGACACGGAGATAGAAATTGCGTCCCGCTTTGGTGCTGACAGGGCGCTTTATACTGCCGCTGTCGGCAGGGAAGGTCTTGAAGCCTGCATCGCGGCGTTCGCGGACTGCGCCATGCGCCCGTCTTTCAGCGATGAAGCTATTGCCGCTGAATACGAGCGGCTCAAAGACCGCGTTGCCTCTTATCAGGGAAACGATGCAGCCTTCATAAACGGAGCCATTGAAGCCTGCCTTTTTCCCGACTGCCCATGGAAAGAAAGCTTCGGCACAGACAGCGAGGTTTTCTCTTCGTACAGCAAGGAACAGCTGCGTCCCCAGCTGCTTGCCATCAGGCAGGGCTATTACACGCCGGATAACTGCGCCCTGTTTGTGAGCGGCAATGCGGATTTTGAAGAAATCTACCGCCTTGTGCAGAAGTATTTTGGCAGTTGGCAGGGTGTTTATACGGGAAGCGCAGGACCAAAAAATATGCCACCCGCCTCCCAGCGCAAATTTGTGCTCAGCCTGCCCTCGTTTTCCCCCTCGCTTATCCAGACAGCCGTGCAGTTCACCTCGCTTTCAGAACAGGAAGCCGCCATTCTGAACGCGGCATTTTCGGCAGAAGATTCGCAGCATTTTGCAAGCTCGTATTCCGTGCAGCAAAACGGCGTCCGCCTTATTTTGCAGTCAGTGGTGGAAGCAGCTTTTACCCCAGACTCCCCCGACCTGTTCATACAAAAAATAAAAGAGGCGGCACGGTTAAGCCCTGAGCAACTGGAACGGGCTCAGAACAAAGTGCTTTCGGACTTTCTCTTCAAGCTTGACAGCGATACGGCGAAAATCTCAGAGCTTGCGGATTTCTGGGCATTGCACCCCCAGACGGGAGCTGATAAATTCGCAAGCAATATTATAGAAGAAAAACGCGCGATATATGATGTCACCGGTGACTCGCTTGCAAAAACAGTGGACGTGGAAACCCCTTTTGTGTTCGTATTGCTGAATGATGAAGTTTACGCAAAAGCGGCGGGGCAGCTTTTGCGCTCTGGCTACACAGCGATAGACAGGGAGCACGGCGCCTGGTACAAGGATACTTCGTATTCTATCTCCGATTCTGCGAGCACAGAAAAAAGCACGGTGCCACCCTCCCCTGTTCCCCGTGAAGACAGCTCGTACTCGCGCTACTATATTGCAAATGCGCGGACTGTTTCCTCTGCAAAGCTTGCAAACGGCATTCCCCTCATCGTCAAGACCAATAAAGGCTCGCAGACGGTGAGCATTTCCATCGCCATCGCGGGAGGAGAGATGCAGAGCCCCGCCGGACAGCGAAAACTCCGCACCGTGCTCATCAATGCCTTTACAAACTGTATCCATAGCGAAATAAAGAAACTGCGAAAGGCGGGGAAGATAGCGGGAGTGCCAAAGCTTTCCGCATGGACTGCGGAATCACAGTCCTACATCAGCATTGAGTGCCTGAAAGACGACGTAGGTGCAGTACTGGGGGCAAGTGCGGATGCCATCATCTACGGCGAGATACAGCCCATGCTTGCGGACAGCCTTATCAAAGAACAGAAAGAGCAATGGCTTTCGCAGATAACTTCGCCATCCTTCCTCCTGCGTGCCCGCGCGATGCAGGTTTTGTACTGGGGAACGGCTATCGCTTCGCAATATGATACAGATGCGCCCATTCTGCAGGGCTGCGATTTTCAAGAGCTTTCCCTTGCCTATACCCAGCTGCTCAATGCCTCGCTGTACTCGCTTGTGCTCGTGGGAGACATCAACCCCAAAGCCGTGCGGCAGGAAGCGGAACTCAGCTTCGGTATGCTCAAAGCGCAGGCGATGGAACGCAATCCCGTGCCGCGCCCCCGAGAGCTAAAGACTGCCATCTCGCTTGCCGGCAAAGTGGAAATATCCGAACAGTTGTATTTTCCCGCCCCTGTCTATGGCACACAGCGGGAACTTTTCAACGCCCTGCTCTTTACACTGGCAGGAAAAAACGAAAGCAGGGAGGCAAGCGCCATCATACAGGCGGGGATGATTGCATGCTCAGAGGAGGCATACCGCACGGCACGGGAGGACCTGCGCCGAAAATTATCCGATGGTGACACTGCCCCTGCCTGTCTGCAAGGCATCCGCAGTAAATGGAATTCAAGGACGCTTATCAAAACACAGACAAACAGCGGCACCGCAGAGCTCATCCAAGACGGACTTATCGATAATTATCCTGCGCTATATCTGGATGCCTACCTTGTGGTCTCCCATGCCGCGCGGGAGGATTTTCTGTACATTCTTGACGCTTATTTTCCCGCCACAGCGCCCCTGCGCATTCATGCCGGTCAGTAATGCGGGCAGCGAATAATGCCAGAGGGACAGGCAATATAATCCATCAAAACATCATGGCTTTCTACGGGCAGAAAATCAACGAGCTGGCAGTCAAAACAGAAGCCGACGAGGGAAAGCTTGCTGTCGTGTTCCAAAGCCTGCTCTTTGAGCCATGCCAGATAGTTGTCGTAATAGCCCTTGCCATGCCCCAGACGGCATCCCCTGTCCGTAAATGCGATGCCGGGCACGACGGCACATATCTTTTTCCGCTTGATGCGCTCCCCTGTCAGCAGGGCGGATGCAAGGGGCTTTGGTTCGCGCACGCCGAAGGGACCATGGGTAAACTGCGCCTCGAATTGTTTTATGGAGTCGAGTGAATCATCGCTGTGCAGGCAAAAAAAATCAAGCCTGTTTGTGTGGGGCACACAGCGGGGAACAGCAAGCATCTTGTGCTCATGCAGTGCCGCCGCAGTCAGCCGGAAGGGGTCTAGCTCAGCGGGCATCGCCATATAAGAAAGCACCACCTGAGCTGAAAGAAACAAATCTGATTTCATCAGCGACACGCAGGCTTTATGTGAGCAATGCCCGCGTTCCTCCGCAGGAATTTCCGCAAGAAGCCGCCGCATTCGGATGCGGATTTCTTTTTTTTCTTCCATAAGATATGAAGCATATCACAAGGGAAAATACTTGTAAATAAACGGCATTCTGTTTATACTAAAGAAACGGAGTTCGTCATGGCAATATATAAGCCGAAGATTTTGTTTCTGCACAGCGGGGAAACAGATAGTCTTTTTTTGAATAAATATGAAGTTTTTTATGATGTCGTAAAGACAAGCGACAGCGTAGAGGCAATAAAGCTTGCCTTGGAACAGTATAATATACTTGCCGCCATACTCATCGACGACTCCCCCGAGCAGAACATTATTCCCACGCTTGCAAAGTTCAACAACATGGACTTGTTCAGGAAAATTCCCGCCATACTCCTGACCGCAAACCAGAACACTGAATTCCTCAAAAAATGCTTTGATCTGGGTATTTTCGACATTTTCTTCAAGCCCACTGACTTTGATTTTGCCAAACAGAAGCTCGCAAAAATCATCGATTTGTTCAGCAACAGGAATCAGCTTGAGCGTATTTTCAATCAGCAAATGACCACTATCAGCGTGCAGGAAACTGAGCTTAAGGAAAACCAGTGGAATATCATCGAAACGCTTGGACAGGCACTTGAAAGCCGCGATGTGGAATCCGGCAATCACTGTGACAGGATGAAGGTCATCACGGAGACCTTCCTGAACCAGCTAGCTGTCAAGCATCCGGAATATATGCTGACCGACCTGTCTATCCGCCAGATTGCAAAAGTAACGCCCTTGCACGACATCGGCAAAATTGCCATACCGGATAGGATTTTGCTCAAACCTGAATCAGCGGGGCGCTTTACCGAGGAAGAATTCGCCATCATGAAGACTCATACGCTCGCCGGCTGCCAGCTCATAGATTCCATTCCGAATTTCAAGGAATCCTCCCTCTATAAATTCAGTTACAACATCTGCCGCTACCACCACGAAAGATGGGACGGGCGTGGCTATCCCGACGGGCTTAAGGGAATGCAGATTCCCATAGAGGCGCAGGTGGTCGCCCTTGCCGATGTCTTTGACGCGCTCATAAGCAAGCGTGTCTACAAGCCCTCGTTCACTTTGGAGAAAACCAAAGCGATGATAAACAACGGCGAATGCGGGGCATTCAACCCCGACGTCATCAGCTGTTTCAACAGCTGCGCAGATGCCATCTATTACCGCATCTATCATGATGCTCACATGCTGTAGCCTATGAAAGACTCTTTTTCTTCTGTCCGCACAGACAAGGACAATCCGCTCTGGCAGCAGTGCATAAAACGGGAAACGCCCCTCTACGCACGCGGCAATGACATCCGTTCCGAATTTGAACGCGATTACACCCGTCTCCTGCACTGCCTCGCTTACCGCCGCTTGAAGCACAAGACACAGGTGTTTTTTGCGCCGCATAATGACCACATCTGCACGCGCATGGAGCACGTGAGCCACGTGGCAAGCGTGAGCCGTACCATCGCAAAGCATCTGGGGCTGAACACGGAGCTTACGGAAGCCATAGCCATCGGGCATGACATTGGCCATGCGCCTTTCGGTCATGCGGGCGAAGACATACTCAATTCCCTCATGTCGCAAAAAGAAGGGAGAAACGCCCCTAAGAAATTCTGGCATGAGAGAAACAGCCTCTTTTTTGCAGATTTTATCGAAACACTGCAGGATCCAGAGGGGGCTGAGCGCAACCTGAACCTCACCTATGCCGTGCGTGACGGGCTTATCTGCCACTGCGGCGAAATAGACCAGCAGGGACTCAGACCGCGCACGGAAACGATGAACCTCTACGACATCAAGCGCCCCGGCATGACAAATCCGTATACGTGGGAAGGCTGCGTTGTCAAGGTAAGCGATAAAATCGCCTTTCTCGGCAGGGATATAGAGGACGCAAGGACTTACCACATACTCGATATGGCAAGCTACCGCCAGCTGAGGGAAATCGTTGCGAGCACGCTTGGTTTTGAGAGAAATCCCGGCAAGCCATCTTCCGTACACCGCAGCGGGAGGGCTGTCAACACGACCGTACTGATAAACGATATGATTGTGGACCTCTGCGAGCAGAGCACGCCGGAACAGGGGCTTTGTTTCAGCGAGCCCTATTTTAGGTTTATCACCGAATTGAAACGCTTTAGCTTTGCCAACATCTACAATAACTGGCGGCTTGTGGAGTTCCAGAACTATGCAAGGGAAGTGCTCGGCTGCATCTACCGCACGCTCATGAGGGCACAGATATATGCCCACAACCGCAGAATAGAGCAGTATCTTCGCTATACGCCCAATCTGTGCAAGGTATTCACTGAATGGATAACGAAATATACAAATTACGACTTATCCCGCAAGAAGACTTTCCGCTACGAGACAAAAGAGGTCTTCGACATCCACGACACGGAAAGCTGGGAAAAATGTATCATTGAATTCATCAGCGGCATGACAGACCAGTTTGCTATCAGCAGCTTTGAGGAAATCATATCATTTTGAGCCAGTTTCAAAAGTATTAGCGGTCTCGGCTAAAAAAAAGCTTCCCAATGTGT
>CAKZZK010000200.1 GCA_937885235.1 uncultured Treponema sp. | reverse complement strand
AAGTATGCCTGCAACCTTAAACCCTCGTTTTAGGGCTTAAGTTGATGATGTTACCATAGGCCCCTGTTATTTATTTTTCTTGGGCAATATCATTGATAATCTGCTGAATATGACCTATCTGCTTTTTTGTCAGTTTTGTCACTTCCAAGAAGGTGCGTCCGTCTTCGCCTAAAAGATAGTCCGTACTGACAGAAAAAGTATGCGCAATTTTTACCAACATCTCTATTGATGGCTGGATGTTGTCATTTTCCCAGTTTGAAACGCTTTGCTTGGAAACACCAAGCCGCTCTGCAAGTTCAACCTGATTTATTCCGCTTGCTATGCGCAGCTCCTTAATCCTTTCGTTTAACACTGCTGTCTCCAATGGTCAATTTTCAGTATACTATTGTATTTATTTACTTGACTTATCATAAATACTGTAGTATTGTGATAATTGACTTTTATGATTTAAGGAGAATTGTATGATGAATAAGCGGATGGTATGGGTGGCGATTATCGCCTTGCTGTTTTCTTTTTGCTATACTTCTTGCTCAAACAGCAGTGATAGCGATAGCACTTCTGGAACGCCTGAATCCTCTAAAGATAGTTCACTTGCGAAAGCTGTTTACGCAGGCAATTTCACGGTAGACGGCGCAAGTTATAGCGCACTGATTTTTGATGGTACAGGAAGTTTTACGCTTGCAAATGCTTCAAGCTCTATAAGCGGAACCTATGAAAGCGGCGAGAGGGCAGCGCTCACTTTGACAGAAAACGGTAAATACACGCTGATATGGAGCGAAAACAAAACCGCAACGGTGACATTATCAGAGGGGACTGAAAAACTGTCCATAAATGGCGTAAGTATTGAAGCGGCTGGAACTGCAAGCAAAATAACCTATAATCCAAGCGAGACAAATGTTTTTGGTAAGTTAACAGAAGTATATAGTAATTCGGAAACACCGAGGAATATACAATACAACTGGGATGGTTCCAATGGCACTTGGAGTGGGACTTATGGCACTAAAGAAATTTCAGGGACTTGGAAAGTCGAAAACCCCGCCGGATTATCTTTTCCCTTAGTGCCGGGTGCCCGTATGAAGATAGAAACCACAAGTTCAGGCGGTACAAATGGTAAGACCTTATGGATAAGTACGCTTATAGATGGGAATTCCTTCTATCTCATCGAGTATCCAGATGATGATAGTGCAAGCTCGCTCAAAACCGCACTTGCCTCTGATGATGGCAGCTATAAATTAGCAACTTATACTGTTGAGGGTAATAATCCAGGTGAACTTAAGTATGATATTATCGCAATATTTAAAATGGAATAGCCGTGCTTCACGTACCGGAACTTTAGCTTCAAAACACAGATTTCGGTAAGTACAAATTTTTTGCCGGACGCACAGACATTTCGGTGCGTCCGACAAATTTTTCCGTATCGGTAAGCAATGCTGACTGGGGCAGCATTGCGGGATGGCTTACGCTTTCCTTGCTGCTAGTTCTTCGACCTTCTTCAACGGTAGCCCCACCGCGCTGGCAATCTGCTCATTCGTCAGCACGTTCATCGCAAGAAGATTTTTCGCAGCCGCAGATTTTCCGAGTTTCAGTCCTTCCGCCTTGTCTGTCTGCACATACTTGAGGAACGCTTTCTTTAGAGTATAGCACGGAATCCTTTTTTGAAAGGCTCAAAGCGGCATAAAAAGATGACACAAGAAAGGTGAGAAAAATCAATAAATTAAATTTTTATTTCAACAAATTGCCTCTTTATTCTGTATCTACAAGTCATCCACCAACACGGAATGAACTTCCCCCACTTGTAACAGCTGTTTGTCATTTGTCAAGAATGCATCACATCCCATATATACACAGCTTGCAAGCTGTATTGCATCCATGGATTTCAATCCAGAATAATTCGCACGGAGGTGTGCCGCTGATAAGGCAATTTCCCTATTTATTTCGATAACATTTAGTTCTAAAAACTCTTGTAAGTTTCTATATGCCTGAATCTTCTGATTTTCAGCATTTCGCAACGGCAAAGTAAGATATTCAACATCTGTTGCTACAGAGGTGAAAAATGTGCTACCCGCATAAAGTGCCTCAAAAATGAACTGCTTTACGCTCTCTGCATACAGGGAAGAGCCCTCTAAAAAATAAATAATTGGTGCTGTGTCAAGATAAACCCTAGAATACACGCTCTTCCCTCAAAGTATTCACATAATCCTGAGCATCCATCCCCTCTGGGCAGATTTTGCCAGCTGAGCCGCACAGGGCGGAGAGTTTTTCCCAAAGCTCTTCGCGCGTAGCGTTGTGTGCTGGCAGAAACTCATCATCCAGCACCGTGATGATGACTTTTTGATTGGGACGCACCGTGACTGGCTCCATGGCGACATACGCGCTTCCGTTATAGTATCCTCGTACACTCGTCATTATATTCCTCCAACAGCTATTTTACCATAACCCAAGGCACAAGCAAAGACTTGCTTTTTGTGTTCAAGTTTGAAACAGCTTCGCTATTTTGTTCCGGTAGATTTCATTGACGCGGTAGCGCATCAGTTCCTGCTTGGCGGAGAGCTCTACGCCAACCTCGAAGGGCTTGGTGATGATTTCTATGCGGTTGATTTTCTCGAATGATTTAAAGCCATTTTTTGCTGTCACCAGTTCCCCCACCTCGGTTTTGAGCAGCTCGCGGATGGGCTCGCTTTCGGCGAGTTCCTCAAAGCTTGCAAAGCTGATGCCGTTTTCCCGTGCGTAGCCTTCGATTTCCTCCTTGCTGGGCAAAATCAGTGCGCCCAGATAGCGCTGGTCTTCGCCCTTTTCGTTTGTTCCCGTGACGATGCTCGCCGCTATGTAGGGGGAAGTGTTTATCTTCTGCTCAATGGGGAGCGGTTCAATGTTCTCTCCGCCCATAAGCACGATGGTGTCCTTCTTTCTGCCGCGGAGCTGGATTTCGTTGTCCAGCGTAAGCACGGCGAGGTCTCCCGTGTCAAGCCAGCCGTCGGCAGTCATCACGGAAGCGGTCAGCTCCGGGCGCTTATAGTACCCCTTCATCACCGAGCCGCCCTTTACCTGCAGGCTGCCCTTGCATCCCTTGCCGAGTATGATGCCGTCAGCGTCAACCACGCGCACCTGTATGCCGCGCAGAGGGGTTCCCACCGTGCGCATGACGGGGCAGGCTATGGGGCGCACTCCGATGATGGGGGAAGTTTCCGTAAGCCCGTAGCCTTCCACAATCTTGATGCCCACTGCCCAGAAAAACTTGTCTATCACTTCAGGGAAGGCGCCGCCGCCCGCAATGCCCGCGCGGAAGTTTTTGCCCACCATCGCCTTTATCTTGCGGAAGACGAGCAGGTTGCCGAGCAGCTTGATGGGGTAGAGCAGGAGCCACGGCAGCACGAGCACGGGCCACCAAAAGCCCAGATAGTCAGGACCGAACCGCGCCACCTTGCGCCTGAGCTTGCGGTCAATGGCGCACCAGAGTTCCGCCTCCGCAACAAAAAAGCGGAAAAGCAGGAAGCTTATGCCCCCCACCTTGCGCATTTTGCGCCAGATGCCGTCATACACTGCCTCAAAGACGCGGGGCACAGCAGGCAGCAGGTAGGGGTCAAGTTTTTGCAGGTCGGCAAGCAGGATGCTGCCTATGGGCTTGCTGTAGCAGAGCGTTGCAGCCTGCGAGATGATGACGTATTCCACTTCGCGCTGGAATACGTGCCAGACGGGCAGGACGCACAGAGCCCGCTCCCCCGGGTTCAGGAAGATGCGCTCCGTCACGTCGTCCAGCTGGGTGATGAAGTTGCCGTGGCTTATCATTACGCCTTTGGGGGTACCCGTGGTTCCGCTCGTAAAGATGATGGTGGCAAGGTCATCCCACTGGCCTTTTTCAAGCTCTTCTTCCACCACGTCTATGTTGCGCTTGCGCCACTCGTTGCCGGAAAGCAGCACGTCAGTGAACTGATGGAAGGCAATGCCTTTTGCCGCAGCAAGCTGCCGCTCTTCTTCGGCAACGGGGTCAAAGGCTATGAGCATCTTGAGTGCGGGCAATCCCTCCCTGATATTGAGGATTTTCTTCACCTGCGCGCTGTTTTCGGCAATCACCGTGCCGCATTCGGCGAAAGACAGTATATATAGAAGATCTTTTTCAGTGGAATCGCAGCCGCGCGGCACGTCAACGGCTCCAATGGTCAAAAGCCCGATGTCCGCCTGCTCCCACTCCTTGCGGTTGTCTGCAATCAGCCCGATTTTGTCGCCCCGCTTGATGCCCAGTTCCAGAAGTCCTCCCGCAAAGTCCAGCGCGCTTTGGTAAAAGTCATGGTAGTTTACCTCTGTATACGAGCCTGTTTTTGTCCGTGACAGCTGGGCAGATGTTTCCGGGTAGCGCTGCGCGGTGCTCCGGACAATCTTGGGAACCGTCTGTTCAAATTTCATTGTCTTCCCCTGTACTTGTTAAAATGACACTTTTACCGATTTTGTAAAGCATTATATACCGCCGACAGAGAAATAGCAAGCCTTTAGACAATATGTAGTGCCTGCAAGTTTGCAAAAACGAGGATTTAGCATCATAA
>CAKZZK010000199.1 GCA_937885235.1 uncultured Treponema sp. | reverse complement strand
CATGGAGCAAAAAACGCCTTGCTACGGAGAAAAAGCTCGCAAAGGCGCAGCTTGACAAGCTGGGTAAAGACAATGTCCTGCGGCTTTTGGATGCCATGCATTCATTTCAAGCAGCGTTTGAAGATGACAGTCTCATTCCGAACCTCAGCGTGGCAGCTCTTTCGCAGCAGCCCTTGGAAGAGATCAAAACAGGCAGAAGCCATATAGCGGGATTGTCAGTCTATGTAAACGAGGAAGCGACGAACGGCATCGTCTATGTGGACGTGCTCTTTCCGGTGGATGTGCTTCCGCCGGAAGATATTCCCTACATTCCCTTCCTTGCAAATGTCTGCACCGATATGGGCTGGCATGGCATTCCCTGGAGCGAGGCTATGGCAAAGGCTGGGGCGATTACCGGTGGTTTTGGTGCTTCGGCAGCTTCTTTCTCTGCAACGGAGAACAAAAATCCCTATGAGGGGAGGCTCTGGCTCGCCTTTCACATCGATGTCCTTGAAGAAAAGGTTTCCGAAGCCTTTGACCTGCTGAAAGACTGCATCAGCGGGACGGATTTCAAAGACCTTGACCGCCTCGAAGAATTGAAAGCATCGTATTATAATTCCCTTAAATCATCAGCGGTTTCTCATGCCCACCTCTATGCGGTTAATCGTGCCGTTTATAAAACGGGAAGGTCGCGGGCGGTGAAGGAACTATGGGACGGCGTTTCCTCTCTCTTTGTCGCGCGGCAAATTTATGATATGAAAGAGGCAAAGCTCTGCCTCTTGTTGCGGCGGCTTTTCAAAACCGTTACGGCAAGCGGAGCGCTCATCCATCTGACGGGAACAAAGTCAGCCCTCAGCAAGGCAAAAAAATGCCTGCCTGCTTTCATCACTTCTCTCGGCTTGACAGAAGTACAGTCTGCGCGGGAAGCTGAGGACGAGAATTTTTACAAGCTCTGTGAAAAACTGGTCAAACCCGGCATAATTGAAAAAGCGCGAAAGTCAAAAGCAAAGCCTGCCGCTGTTGACGAGGTCTTTGTCATTCCGGGAACGGTAGGCTATGCGGTAAAGGCGCTCCCTTCAGCCGCCTACGATACGAAGGAAAGCGCGCAGGACCTTGTGTATGCCCATTGCCTTGCCACTACGGAGCTGTGGAAGCGCATCCGCACCGAGGGTGGTGCCTATGGCGTGTATCTGACGCCCAAAAGCCCCGCACAGTCCACGCTCTTCATCACCTTCCGTGACCCGAAGCCCTATCGTTCTCTGTCGGTGCTTGATGAAGTCATTGACTGGTCCGTGCAGAAGGATTTTTCAGTGCGGGAAACGGAAAAAGCAATCACCGGTTCGTATTCCGATGAGTTGCAGCCTCTGTCTCCTCATTCAAAAGGTACTGTGGGGCTTTTCTGGGAACTGAACGGCCACACGAATGCCCAGCGTGCCCGCAGGGTGCGGCGGATGCTAAGCGTTAAGCCTGCGGATATGCACAGGACAGCTGTGCGCTATGCAGATAAGCTCAAAGAGGAAGGAGCCAGCGTGGTCATCATCTGTGCCAAAGAGCAGATTTTGCCTGAAATGAAAGAAAACAGTGGCAAAATAATAAATTTACCGATATAATAAGTATTATGGAAAGTTTCAGAATATTGGAGAGTTATGCAGGTGAGGGCAGGGAGGTTAGAGATGAAAGACGATAAGTTGACAGATGAATTTGTCAACATGATACGCCGGCTTGTATCAGATGTGCAGGGGGCACCGTATCCTGGTCTGGGATTTGAACCGGAAGTATATGAAATCTGGTACGAGCACGTACAGAAGAATGCCCAGAATTGCTATGAATTTCTTGATGAACACTTCCCCCTTGATTCAAGGGATTTTGAGCAAACTTTGCAAAAAATGTTTAAATAGACTATACCGAAACACCGAAAATCTTACTAAGAAAGGGCTTATACTTTATTATGGACGATTTTTGGTGGGTTTGGCATGGAGTTACTGAATAGAATAGACCGTAGCAAGCGGTATATGCTTAACGGCTTGCTGAAAAAAAATGGATTTGATAGATGGCGGCTTGCCTTCACCGGTATCAGTGAGGATACAGGTGAGGAAAGCTCTTTCTTTATTGAATTTTACATTGTCAATCCCCTTTTGTCTCCCTCCGAGTGCGTGCTCGGGTTCAAAAATCGTGTAGAAGCCACAGAAGACAATATTGCCTATAATCTCGCCTCTCCCGAAACTTACGTACAGCCCTCTTTCGTCATGGTAAAGGTAGGCCGCCTTGCCAAGAACGGCAAGCAGATAAATGCCTATTTTCCAAGCGGCTGTATGAAAGTGGGGACGGGTGAGTATATCTTCAAAGTGGGAACGCTGGCGGAAAACACCTGCGTCCTGACTGATAATTCGACATCTGGCTCGGTGGCCGTCACGCACAGCGAGCTGCTTGAAAAACCTGAGTTGCTTTGCAGCGCGGGCAGCATGACATGGGACCTGCATTATACCATCGGTGACAGCTTTTTCCCAAACTACCGCAGCAAGCTTGGCTGTTGGTCCTGCTTTGGTGCACGCACCGCATTCGGCGGCGTGGTGATTTTAGACGGGGAGAAATTCTCTGTCAACACAAAGTCCTCTTTTGGCTACTTCGATAAAAACTGGGGGAGAAATTTTGCCAATCCCTTCCTCCATCTAAGTTCCAGCAATCTGACGAGCAATATCAGCGGAAAAAAGCTCTACGAGTCCTGCTTTGCGGTGCAGGGAGAATATAACCGCCGTTTGAGCATACTCACCTCCTTTGAAGGCAAAAAGCTGGAATTTCACGCAGGAAGCCACAAGAAGTACGACATCCACTATGAGTGCACACAGATGCCGTCTACAGGGGATGATGTTGTCAAGCTCCACTGGTCGGTGAGCATGAATGACCACAAGAATTTCATAGACATAGACGTTTACTGTGATACTGCCGCCATGTTCGTGCGCAGCTACGAAAGTCCGGATGGGGGGCGCAAGGTACTGAAGGTTCTCGGCGGCGGTTCGGGAGTGGGCGAAGTAAAGCTCTACCAGCGGATAAAAAGAAATTTGGAGCTGCTCGAAGACATCCGCATTGACTCCTGTCTCTGCGAATACGGCAACATAGAGCTGTCGCAAACTTAAAATTTGATTTTTCACCTCTTTATCGCTATATTGAACACGGAAATAGAATTTGGAGGTGAACCGTAATGAACTATGACCAGATGACCTTGAAAACGCAGGATGCCTTGCAGGAAGCAAGCGCTCTTGCGCAGCAGAAAGATCACGGGGAAATCGGCAATGAGCATATCCTTGTCGCCTTGCTCAAACAGAAGGAAGGCACTGTTTCCCCTTTGGTGGAGCGCATAGGTGTGCAGCCAGCTTCGCTTTTGCAGGAAGTCTCTTCGTTGCTGGATGCCTACCCGCAGGTACGCGGAGGCATGCAGCTTGCCCTTTCCACAGATGCCTCCCGTATGCTTGCGAAAGCTGAGGGGGAGATGGCGGGTCTTAAAGACCAGTATCTTTCCACAGAGCACCTCTTCCTTGCCATGAGCGCGGGCGATGACAAGGTAGGCAATCTCCTCAAAAAACACGGCATTACACGCAAAGCCATACTTTCCGCATTGAAGTCCCTGCGGGGAAACCAGACTGTAGACAGCCAAGATCCTGAAAGCAAGATGCGCTCGCTTGAAAAGTACTGCATTGACCTTACCGCCCGCGCGCGGCAGGACAAGATTGACCCCGTCATCGGGCGCGATGAAGAGATTCGCCGTGTCATGCAGGTCATAAGCCGTCGCACAAAGAACAATCCCGTGCTCATAGGAGAGCCGGGCGTGGGAAAGACCGCCATCGTGGAAGGGCTTGCCCGCCGTATTGCAAGTGGGGATGTGCCTGAAAGCCTGCGGGAAAAGAGACTGCTCTCTTTGGATTTGGGGCAGCTTGTTGCAGGTGCAAAGTTCCGCGGCGAATTTGAGGAGCGCCTTAAGGGTGTCATCACCGAAGTGTCCAAATCAGACGGGAATATCATCCTCTTTATCGATGAGCTGCACACGATTGTGGGGGCAGGTGCTTCTGAGGGTAGCATGGACGCAAGCAATCTGCTCAAGCCTGCTCTTGCCCGCGGCGACTTGCACGTCATCGGCGCTACCACGCTCAACGAGTACCGCAAGTATATCGAAAAGGATACCGCTCTGGAAAGGCGCTTCCAGCAGGTCTACTGCAAAGAACCCTCCGTTGAAGACACTATTGCCATCCTGCGGGGACTGCGCGACAAGTATGAAATACATCACGGGGTCAAGATAAACGATGAGGCTTTGGTTGCCGCCGCCACGTTGAGCAACCGCTACATCACGAACCGCTTCCTGCCTGACAAGGCTATTGACCTCGTTGATGAGGCTTCAAGCCGCTTGAAGATGGAGATTGAAAGCCAGCCGGAAGAGCTTGACCGCGCTGAACGCAAAATCCTTCAGCTTGCCATTGAAAAGCAGTCCCTTTCAAAAGAGGATGACGAAGCAAGCAAGGAGCGGCTTGCCAAGCTGGAAAAGGAGCTTGCAGAGATAAGCTCCCACCGTGACGCGATGAAGCTTCAGTGGCAGAACGAGAAACGCGCCATAGAGGGAAGCCGCAAGATAAAGGAAGACTTGGAGAAAGCCCGTTTTGACGAGGAGAAGTACACCCGCGAGGGCAATTATGAGAAAGCCGCAGAGCTGAAATATGCCGTCATACCCTCTCTGGAAAAGCAGCTGGCGGTGGAAAAGAGCTTGCCTGCCGAAAGCGTAAGCGATGAGCGCCAGAGCCTTCTTCGCAAAGAGGTGACGGAGGAAGATATTGCCCGTGTTGTGAGCCTGTGGACAGGCATTCCCGTGGCAAAGATGCTCACCAGTGAAAAGCAGAAGTACTTGCAGCTGGAAAACGTGCTCCATGAGCGTGTCATCGGACAGAACATCGCGGTTCAGGCGGTGTCGGATGCCATTCGCCGCAACCGCGCGGGGCTCAATGATCCGAACCGTCCGCTCGGTTCCTTCCTCTTCATCGGACCGACGGGTGTGGGTAAGACGGAGCTTGCAAAGACGCTTGCTGATTTCCTCTTTAACGACGAAAAGGCGCTCACCCGCATCGATATGAGCGAGTATATGGATAAGTTCAGCGTTACCCGCCTTATCGGAGCGCCTCCGGGATACGTGGGCTATGATGAGGGCGGCCAGCTGACGGAAGCTGTCCGTCGTCGCCCCTACAGTGTGGTGCTTTTCGATGAGATTGAGAAAGCCCATCCTGATGTCTTCAACGTCTTTTTGCAGGTGCTCGATGACGGAAGGCTCACTGACGGGCAGGGGCGCGTGGTTGACTTCAAGAATACGATCATCATCATGACGAGCAACCTCGGTTCAGATTTGATCTTGGAAGCCTCGTCCAACGATGAGTCCGATGCGGTGAAAGAAAAAATCGAAGAGCTGCTCAAGCGTACCTTCCGGCCGGAGTTTCTGAACCGCATTGACGAGATGGTGATGTTCAATCGTCTTGACTTGAGCCACATCAGGAATATCGTGAAGCTCCAGCTGGAGCGCGTCGCTGACCGCCTTGCCGAGCACCGCATCAAGCTTGTCATCGATGAGAGCGCTGTGGACTTCATTGCGGAAATCGGCTATGACCCCGCGTTTGGCGCCCGCCCCGTCAAGCGTGCCGTGCAGACCTATCTGGAGAACCCGCTCGCAAAGGAGATGCTTGCGGGCAAGTTCGCAGAGAACGCAACGATTCGCGTAAGCAGAGATGCGGGCAATAATGCCCTTGTCTTTAACTGAATTTTCAGTTATCATAAAGGCTAAGTATGAGTGCTGTGAGAAAAAAAAGTGTGATGATCGTGCTTGCCTTTATGCTGCTTGCTGTCTCCAAACTGAACGCTGGCACAGGTGTCGGTGCCCAGTTTGGAGTTATCCCTCCGGTGTTCAATGTAGATTTGAAAGAGACAATCGCCGTCACATTGAAGCTTGAGAAAATTCCTTTTGTCTTTTCGCTGAAACTTTTGTTTACCGATGACTGGCACGTGATGGGCGGGGGAGCCACCGCCGATATGTGGCTCGCTAATCCCGTCATAGGGCGCTCTGTCTTCCGCTTTTTCTATGGAATCGGCGCGGACTTGCAGGGCGGAGACAAGGAGCCTGCAAATAAAAACCTGCGCCATGGCGCCGTCTTTGCCGCTCCCCGTTTTTTTGGCGGTATAAACTGCCTGCTCACTGATTTTTCAGAACTGTATGCCCAAATTGTCATTGAACCGGGCGTTGTCTTTGACGAGGCTGCGGGGGTAAAGTTCAAGGTCCTTTTCCCCATAGAGGCGGGGCTCCGCCTATGGTTTTAAGCAGCTGCTCAGAAAATCGCAAACTTCTTCCATTTCTTCTTTCAATTTCCACGGCGGATTGATGATGAGCATACCGCTGCCGTAGAGGTGTGCCCCGTCTTCCTGTGCCATATCCTCTGGATTTCGCACGCAAAGCTCTGCTCTGAAACTCGTACAGGGATTATTGCCGAGTTTTGCAAAGTCTTCAAGTGCCGAAAGCAGCTGGGCTGTCTCATTTTTGCGGCGCACAAGCAGGGGGTACCAGAGCGCGATGATGGCTGTATTCCACTTTTGCCGTATCATCTGGAGAACCTTTCTGACCTTTACGTAGTCCTCTGCATCTTCGTAGCTGGGGTCGCAGAGCACGAGCCCCCGCTTGATGAGCGGCGGGATGAGAGCCTTGAGTTCCGCGTAGCTGTCCTTGGCAGAAAGAAAAGTCTTGCCCGCTGCCTCTTTTTCGCCGTCTTTTGTGAGCAGGGGGAGGGCTGCCGCTGTTTCCAGAGCGCTGTATGCCTGGGGGTGTTTTTCAACGACAAACTGGCGGTCCTGCGTGCGCAGAAAAAGCCGTTCCAGCTCCGGGCTCCCCGCGTAGAGATTTTGCGCGAGGTAAGGAGCTTCTGCGGCGAGGTAGTCGCTGACGGCGGGGGGCGGCAGCTGTTTTTCCGCATACACGGCAAGCTTCTTGATGCCCCCCTCTGCCTCTCCCGTTTTGAGCAGCCGCGCATCTTCGAGCGAGTAGCGCCCCGCGCCGCCGTGGCTGTCTATGACGGTGAAGGGCTTTTCTTTCTGGCAAAGACTGCGGAGTATGCGGCAGAGACAGATGTGCTTGAGCACGTCTGCGTGGTTTCCCGCATGGTATTCATGTTGGTATGACAGCATACACATATTATAGAAGAAAATTTATTATTCTGCCAGAGCCGTCCGCAAAAAGCTATTGATAATATTCTTGCAATGCTTTACAATAGCTTTAGGAGTATTTGTATGATGAAATTCAAGAAATTAATCATTGCAGTAATAAGCGTGTGTGCCGTAGGAATCCTGCCATTGGCGGCGTATGATAAAAAGACAGTTACTTTTAATGATGCAAACGGTACCCCTGTGACGCTAGAAATTCCTGCCGATGTCTATGATTTGGTTCAAGAGAACCATGCTAAAATCCAAGTTGCTTTGATAGAAAATAAGGTTTCTGCTGACGATTTGAGGAAAGCGCAAACAGCTATTTTGGAGGGTTATGATAGTTTTGTGAAAGATTCCAATATCGAGAATCCTTATACGACGGTGAAAGATGGCATTGAAGACATTGGAGATTTGCTCGCAAACGTCATGCCTAATTCTCAGCTGACACAGAATGTGTGGGCTCATTCTATTATCCACTACAACCGTCCCGAAAAGCACAAGATTGCGGGAGGTGGTCTGAATGTGGGTGCAACGGGTTTTTCTCTTGAACCGCTCCTCGATATTACTGATGCCTTAGGTATTGATGATATTCCCATAAGTTATCTTGCTCTGCCGACGCTTGCAGTGGATGCTCGTGTTTGCGGCTTTTCACTGCCTTTTGATGTAGGCATTGCGTTTAGCACCTTCAATACATCCATGATATCCCAGCTGAAGGAAGCCATTGACCCTTCAAGTTTCAACTATATGTCGATAGGTGGTGATTTTCGTTGGGCTGTCCTGAACAACAGGGAAAAGCATGTTACCGTATCTGTTGGCGGTGGTGCCTATTACACGCAGATGGGGGCGAAAATTGCACCCGACGAGGCTACAATAGAGGCATCTTTAAAGACTTTTACCGCTTTTGTAGGTACACAGGCATCGGTAAAATTTCACGCTCTTGTGCCCTTCGCTGGTTTCCGGCTTTTTGGCAGTACCACCAAACTGAACCTTGACGTCAAGGATATCAACTGGGATCAGATACTTGATGGTTCTGATGGGGATGGTATTATGAATGCGGCTAAATGGGGCATTTTGCCGACAAGCCTGAGCGAGAGCTATTCTTCAAGCTTCTTCTCCCACATCCGCCCGCAGATCTACGGCGGTCTTGGACTGGATCTTGCCCTGCTGAGCCTGACGACAAGCCTTTCCTTTGACCCCATAGGCTCCTGCCTTTCCGGTGCGTTCAGCATCCGTCTTGTGTTCTAAATTTTATTAATCCAGTAAAGAGAGAAGCGCCTGCTGGTCAACGGCAAGCAGCTTCTCTTTTATTTTTTTAAAGGTATCTGCAAAATCCTCCGGCAAGAGATAGCCGTCCAGTTCCTTCACGATGGCATCCGCGCTGTCAAAGTCAAAGACGGCTACCGTCTCTTTGAGCGCAGAGATGGCATCGGCAAGCTTTGCCTCTGAAATAGCTTTCTTCGGAGCAGCTTCTTCTTGATACGGAAGTCCGCAGAGGGGGGCAAGCTTTTTTCCATAGCTTCGGTACAGGTCGAGCAGAGTTGGAGTCTTTGAGGCAATTTCATCGCGCCTATCCTCGTTGCCAGCGCGTTCAAGCTCTGCCGCCATGCGGGAAAGCTCCGTAGCTCCGATGAGCCGCGCCGAGCTTTTGAGCGCATGGACGCATATAGTATAGTCGCGGATATTCCCCGTCACCGCATATTCTTCTATTTTGTCTGCCTTGCTGCTGATGTCACCGTGGAAATGCTTCAACGCTTCCTTGAACAGCTCGCTGCCGCCGCAGTTTTTAAGCGCTTCCGGGCAGTCTATGCCAAAGAACTCGCTGAAAAGCGCGTCAGTCCCGCTTGCCTGCGTGCTGTTTTGCGTTTCGCTTTCCTGTTTTTGGACTTCCGCCACAAAGCCTTCCTGCCCGGGGTAGAGGACAAGCTTTTTCGGCAGATACTTCAGCGCTATGCAGGGGCTTTTTTGGCTTGCGGAATGTGCATCGGCACGCAGGACGTGGAACATCTCTACGCCGTCCATCTGCGGCATAAGGTGGTCTATGAAGAGGATGTCGTAGGCCTTCGCTTTTGCCATGTCAAGCGCCTTCCGCGCACTTTCCGCCGTGTCTATTTTGACCCGCGTTGTCTTGAGCAGTCCTCGTATGACGGCGAGGTTCATCGCCGTGTCGTCCACGACGAGTATCTGTGCGTCAGGGGCTTGGAAGCTTTCATGGTACTTGGCTTTTTCCGTGTTCGCCTTTATGTGCGTCTGAAGGTAGTCGCCCATCACCTCCCAGTCTCGCACCTCCTGCAGCACGGCAAAGGAAAAATCCGAGCCAGAGCCATAGACGCTCTTCACCGTAAGTTGAGAGCCCATAGCGCTGAGCATGCTTTTCACGATGCACAAGCCAAGCCCCGTACCCTCTATGCTGCGGTTTCGCTTTGTGTCCACCCGCTCAAAGGGAGAAAAGAGCTGCTGTAAATCTTCTTCTTTTATGCCAATGCCCGTGTCAAGCACCTGCACCTGCAAGAGAATACGCGCATCGTCCTGTTTTGCCGCGCTGACGGTGAAGGTTACAGAGCCGCGCTCCGTATACTTGACGGCGTTTGTGAGGAGGTTGAGCATACACTGCTTGAGCCGCATTTCATCCCCGAAGAGCTTGTGAGGCATAGCCTTGTCCACCTGCACGTTGAACGCAATTTCCTTTGCCTTTGCCCGCGGAAGCACCATGTTTGTGACATCCAGAATTGTAGAACTCAGGTCATAGGCAACAGGAAGAATGTCCAGTCTGCCCGCTTCAATTTTGGAAAAATCAAGGATATCGTTGATGAGGGAGAGCAGCGTCTTTCCCGCGTTCTGTATGAGCTGGGCATAGTTCTGTATGTTGCCCTCCGTGCTTTCCCGCAAAATCATCTCGTCAAGCCCGAGCACGGCGTTGATGGGCGTGCGGATTTCGTGACTCATATTTGAAAGAAAGTTTGATTTTGCGTCGCTGGATTTCTTAAGCTCCTCTGTCGTTGCTTCAAGAAAGGCGATAAGCCGCTCGCTGAGGGGAATGACAGTCTCCGTGAATTTTTCTTCTATATTAATGTCTGCTGCATCGGCTCTTTCACTGCCGCCTTCCCGCATCCCCATAGACACGAGGGCGCTGTTGAACACACCGCCGCCGATGCTGTTTTTCATTATTTCGCCCCAGACAAAGCCGTACATGCATTCTTTGTTCACCCGCCGGAAAAAATCAATCTCCGTCTCTGTCGCTTCCTTGAGGAATACCTTGCGGTTGGCGCAGATGTAGATGAAAACCGCCTCGGGATTAAAGCGGTAAAGCTCATTGCTGCACCGCCGTGTTCCCCGCAGGATGTGGCGCACGTTGCCGTAGGAAAAGCGGACGTGCTCTCCTTTCCTGATGTCTGTGCCAAAGAAAAGCATCCCGTTCTCACTGCTCATCACAGGCACCCGCGACTGCACCATGCCGGGACGGTCGATTAGCAGCAGGGGAAATTCAGAGACATTGCCCATAAAGTACTGGTCTGACTTTATGTTCAGATAATTTTGATATGCGGAGCTCGCAGGTTCCTTGTCTATGGTTACGGCGCAGAGCGGACCAGCGGTATCGGTAATTTCCATTGCCTTGCCGATTGCCCGCCAGCCGATGTTTACGTCAATCTTTATGTGCAGGTTTTCTCCGCAGAAGATGATGGCTATGATGCCCGTGCTATACGTCCGTGAGCTGAAGGCGAGGGGGCTTGCGATGAAGTTGGCATCATCGAGGATTTTTACCCCCTCTTCAATGACAGGCTTGTCGCCTACAATCTTGTCGGTCTTTTCAACATCGAAAATCGGCAAGCCCGCAGCACCGCCGAATATGGGCAGCGGATCCCCCTGAGGGCTTATCATGTCGATGAACGCCGCGCTGTCCAGCTGCATTCCGGCAATAAAAAGTTGCAGGGCTTTGACATGGGAAAATGCGTGCAGCTTTTCGCGCAAATCTTTTGCCGCCTCTTCAAGCGCTATGGCAGACACATCGTAGCTGATGATGTGCACCTCGGATTCGGCAAAGCAGAAGAAAGTGCAGCCAGAGGAAAAATTGCCGCTGAAGCTGCCCCCGATAGTGAGCCCTGCAAGATGGATGCCGGGGAGCGTGTTTTTGGCTGCTGTAATCCGTTCTTCAAGTACAGACGGCAGATAGTTTGTCTCCATGAGCTGCAGGAGGACGCAGTGCGCATTTTTATAGCTGTCGCTGGCTTGCATCTCGTGCAGGATGGCGCGAAACTCTTCTGTGCTGCGGTACGTGAAAGACTGTTGGATCATAATATTTCTATTATAAAAGAGAACTGTAGCTTTTGCAATCTGTCTATTTTACCGAAACTAGGATAAAGGAGCTGTATGGATATGGAAAAGAGGACTGATGGCCTTCTTTTTAAGTTTGCCATCATTTTTACCGTTTTCACCATCGTCACCTTGCTGCTAATAGGCATTACCAGTTATGTCAACCAGATGGATTCCTACAAAAGGCAATGCGAGGTGAGCATTCGCAATATCGGCGAGTATCTGGCAGATTTGCTGACGGAAGATGGTGAAACATTCATAACCTATCAGAATTATTACATGGAGCATTTTGCCGAAGTTGATATTCCCTACGATTTTGCTGAATGCGTGACGGCGAGGAAAACTTTTGATACCCTCATGGCGCGGGAGCATCCTGGTAAGGCAGTGGGGGTAGATATCGCTTTTTCAGAGCTTTCCCCTGAAGCCCAGAAGGCATATTTTATGTATTACCATGAGTTCTGGCTGCTTGCCTTTGAAAAAGCGCGGAAAGATTTCGGCATTCCCTACACCTACTATCTTGTGCCCAAAGAAGAAGAATACATAATGGTCTACATGATTGACGGTGAGCGCACGAGGAAAAAGGAGGAGGGTAAAGAGAATTTTCTCTATCTTGGCGATGAGTACTACGATGATCCGAAGGTGTATACCGTGCAGTGGGAGGCGTGGTTCAGCGGCAAAAAGCCAGAGGGCTACCAAGTCTGGAACAATGAGTGGGGGCACACTTACGCTTATTATACGCCCCTCATCATAAACGGCAAGAAGCTGGGGCTTATCGGCACTGAAATTTCGGTGGAGACAGTCAACAAGGCAATCTTGAAAGACACGTTTAAACAGATTTTTGGAATAGGCGTAACGCAGGTGCTGTGCACGGCATTACTCCTGTGGCTCATCTACTATGCCTACATTTTCAAGATCCATACGCTTGAACTGAATGTGCGCGAATACACGAGTCATAAAGACAGCTCCATTGCCGCCACCATCGAGGAAAATGTCTCCGGCAGGGATGAAATCTCTTCTCTTGCCCAGCAGATTGCGGTGATGATTTTGGAGATTGAAAATTACATGAAGAGCCTGCTCGCTACCTCGGAGGAGCTTTCCACTACCAAACAGCTGGCGGAGGAGATGAATGAGCTTGCGTTTAAGGACGCGCTCACCGGCGTCAGAAACAAGGCTTCCTATGATAGCGAGGTGCGCCGTCTGGAATGGGCAATGGTGGACCCAAGCCTTGAATTCGGCATCGTGATGATAGACCTGAACTTCCTCAAGCGCATCAACGACAGTTTTGGTCACGAGCAGGGAAACCGAGCCATCAAAAAACTCTGCGGCATAGTCTGCAACAGCTTCAAGCATTCCCCCGTCTTCCGCATAGGCGGGGATGAGTTTGTCGTCATCCTTGAAAAGGCTGATTACAAAAGCAGGGAGCATCTGGTCGCAGCCTTCAATGAGGCGCTTGCGGCTCAGGATAAAGAGAAAGGACTTGAACCCTGGGAACGGGTGTCTGCGGCAATAGGCCTGGCTGTCTATAATCCAGAAAAAGACAGCGCTGTAGCCACCGTGTTCAAACGCGCAGACAAGGCGATGTATCTGCGGAAGAAGGCGATGAAAGCTGTTCGGGAAAGCTGAATGCTTCCGGCAGAGGGGCCTCAATGTAGAGAGCTTCTCCGCTGACAGGGTGGCAAAATTCCAGCCGTAGCGCGTGAAGCATGATGCGGCGTGGAAGGGGGGATGCGTTTGCTGCGCCACCATAGAGAATATCTCCCGCAAGCGGAAAGCCTGCTCCTGCAAGCTGTACGCGAATTTGGTGCGTCCTTCCCGTGAGCGGCTGGCAGTCAAAATAATATAGACCGTCTGCTTTGCCAAGAAGCGTCACGTCTGTGCGGGCGTATTGACCGCCCTTGCTTTCCGGCACGGTACCCATCTTGCAGGGAGCGCTTCGCGGGCTTATCCTGCCTAAAAAGTCTTCCAGTGAAAACTGCGCAGGCACCGCTTTTTCCGCCGACTTGCTCACTGCGCGGTAGATTTTCTGTATTTTGTGCGCGGCAAAGATGTCGTGCATTGCCTTGTTGATTGAACGTGACTTTGTAAAGAGCAGGACGCCGCTTGTTTCGCGGTCAAGCCGATGCATGATGCCTGCATACGGCGGGTTGCGGAGGCTTGGATTTCTCTGCCACAGGTAATCGACAACGCACTGGTGCATATTCTTTCTTCCAGTGACAATCGTTTTCTCAGTGGGCAGAAATGGCGGTTTGTTTACGATGATAAGTGTCTCGTCTTCAAAGAGTACGTCTTTTTCCGTAAGGGTGAAATCTCTGTCTTCCGGCTGTTTTTCAAAGAGAAATTTTTCCCTGTCAAGCGCTATGCGGACAGTACTGCCCGTTTTGAGCAAAAAAGAGGGAATGCGGCACTGTCTGCCGTTTACGCTTATGCAACCCGCAAAGATGAGCCTACGCAGCTTGCTCTTGGACACTTCTTCCCCCGCAAGGAGGGGAGGCACAGCCTTCCTCAAAAAGGAAGCAAGGGGCTCCTCTTTCCTTGTGGTGAATGTGTGAATTTCCATTTATGCTGCCGGTTTTTGCGTACCTTTGAGAGCAAGCTTTATGTAAAGTGGCATAAAGATGAATATGAGCACGAAGCCCACTACAAGGCTTATGACGAGCGAGTGCAGGAACATCGGCAGAAAGTGCAGGGGTGCTCCGTGTTGTGTTGCCACGGCGTATGCAATGCCTACCATGATCAGCGTAATCAGCGGCGTGTAGATGAGGTCTGACATGAAACTTTCAACGCAGCGTGAAGCCAATGTACGCGGTGCAAGTCCAAGCTTGCCGCATACGCCGTCCGTCACTTTCTTTGTAGGCACAATAAAGCCTATGAGCAGGCTCACCGCAGTGCTCACCGCAAAGCTGATGAGCCAGAGCGGCAGGACAAAGTGCCCCGATGTGAGGTTTCCGACAAGGGAAAGAAAGAAGCTGAGCGTAATGCCCATAAGCAAGCTTACCTTCCTTCCTACCCGTTTCATGGCAAGCGCGCGGTCTGGTTCTGGCATTGTATTGTCCTCCGTTTATTTCTTTTTGCTTACTTTGTTTACCGCGTTTTTGAGGGCCATTCCTGCCTTAAATTTTGGAGACTTGGATGCCTTAATTTTAATCTGCTCGCCTGTTGCGGGATTGCGGCCCGTGCGTGCCGAACGTTTTGTCACCTCGAAAGTGCCAAAGCCCACAAGCTGTACGCTGCCGCCCTTGGTCAGCTCCTTTGTTACGACTTCAACAAAGGCTTTAACCGTGGCATCGGTATCCTTTTTGGATATACCTGTCACTCCTGCAATGGCTTCTACCAGTTCAACTCTGTTCATCTGATTCCTCTCAATTTTCAGTATAAAGATGCTCGAGCTCCCGTCAAGGGCAGAGCTATCTTTTAGTATTATACTCCATACATATATGAAAATCCAGTGCTATTTGCGACAAAAAGCGAAATATTCCACTTGACACGGCTTTCCTTATTCGATATACTCTGTATCATCAATTCTGTTGGAGGATTAGCTCAGCTGGTACGAGCGTCTGGTTTACACCCAGAATGTCGGCGGTTCGATCCCGTCATCCTCCATCCCTCCAGCGGGACGTAGCGCAGCTGGTAGCGCATCTGGTTTGGGACCAGAGGGTCGCTGGTTCGAATCCAGTCGTCCCGATTATATTTGTTTTATTCTGTGAATTATCGAAATACAAAATCTGTTAAAACTTAGTTCGGTACGCTTTTATATAATGTAAATCCCAAATTGTCTATTTCTACTGGACAATAATTGCAAATTTGGAAAATTGTCCAGTAGAAAACTTTAACGCCTTCCTGACAGAATATGGTCTGATGCCTCTTTGGGGGAAATGCCCTCAAACTGCTCCCTCGTCTTGAGGTTTTTGAGCGTCAGCGTATCAGCCTTTGCTTCTTCCGCTGAAATGAGGATGCCCCACGGAATGCCCTTTTTGTCTGTAACGGCGTACTGCCTTGCCATCTTGAGCGTGTCGGGGAACACTTCCACTGCTATGCCGTTTTTGCGCAGTGCGGCTGCTACCTTCTGGTAATGGCTTGCAAGTGAGGCGTCTGTATTGTAGATTTCCACATCGAGGTAGCTGCCTTTGCTTTCAGTGAGCCCGAGCTGGCTGAGCCCCGCAATCAGGCGGTCAAGCCCAATGCTCGCTCCCACGCCGGGAACTTTGTCCCTCATATACAGTCCCGCAAGGTTGTCATAGCGCCCGCCCGAGCACACGGAGCCAATAGCGGGCAGTTTGTTCAAAAATGTTTCATAAACTACGCCTGTATAGTAATCGAGACCGCGTGTAATGCTTGGGTCAAGCACGTAGCTGTCTGCAATCCCCGCAGCCTGCATCATGGCATAGATGTCTTTCATGCGCTTTGTGTCTTCACCCTCGCCACCTGCAAGCATTTCCAGATGGGCGAGCGTGGTGGCAAAGTCTTTCTGGGGCTCTATGTAATCAAGGATTTTTGCCGCGGCATCCGCGCTGCCCGTGATGCTCTCCAGTTCCTGCCGCACCTCGGTTTCTCCCACTTTGGCAAGCTTGTCCACTGTGCGCAGAATGTCCTCGCTCTTTGGAGCGCAGTCAATGTTGGCAAGAAAGCGGTTGAAAATACCCCTGTGGTTCACGTGTATGGTGATGTCTTCCACACCGATGGCTGCAAGCGCGGCTTTCATCAGGGCAAGCGTTTCAAAGTCTGACGTGGCGGAATCGCTGCCCACGGTGTCAAAGTCACACTGCACAAATTCGCGGTAGCGGCCAGCCTGTGGCTTTTCCCCGCGCCATACCTTGGCAATGTGGTAGCGTTTAAAGGGAAAATACAGCTCGTTCTGGTGTTCGGCGGTAAAGCGGGCGAAGGGCACCGTCAGGTCAAAGCGCATGGCTACATCGCGGTGTCCGTTGTCCTCAAAGCGGAAGACCTGCTTTTCGGTTTCGCCGTTACTTTTCCGCAGTAAGATTTCGGTATATTCAAGCACCGGCGTGTCAATCGGCACAAAACCATAGGCGCGGTAGGTGGCAGTGAGTTTTTCAATCAGGGATGAGCGCAGAATCTCGTCCTGCGGCAAAAAATCACGGAATCCCTTCAAGACTTTGGGTTGAATAAGTGTTTGCATGCCGCTATCATAACGCAAAACTGGTGAATGTGCAAGAATTGTATCGCGGCGTTGCCACAAATATGGTGAAACCTTTACATAATCAGAAAGCAGAGCTTTATGGATCTGGGAGGTGAAGCCCTTATATCCCCAACATTCTGCATTTTCATCAAATATGGCAAATTTCGGTTTCTTTGATTCAAGTTCCCTCACCGTTTCTGCCTCGTACCAGTCCATATACCACGGGAGCAGGTACAAAGTTCTGTTTACTGGGAAGCGCTTCTTAGCAATTAAATAGTTCGGGCTGCATGTCCATCCGTCGATGAATATACCTTCGCCTTCGATACTTTGTTCTACGACCGTTCTTTCAAGAGCTGATATATGCTCCTGCTTCCTTGTAATTCCCCTGAAGATACTCGCAAAAAAAGGTGTTGATAAATAGCATACAGTTAAAGCAAGCAAGGGCAGCAGTTTTTTGGGCATTTTCTTTTTGAAATAACCACACTCCAGTATAATCAGCAAGACCGCAATATTCCATGCTGCGATCCCGTGGAAATTATATCCGCGCGTTGCAGACATGATCATGAAGAGAAATGGTATGACAGAGAGTTCCAATTTTTTTGTTCTGATAAATGCTGCTAGGCTTGCTGCAAGTGCTCCGCTTAAAATCAAGAGTTTTAAAGTTGTCGCTTTGTTTCCATTTGCAGTGAAGATTGCCGTTACATAATAACGAACTTCGTCAAACAAATTGGTGAATGCCAAGAAAATCGGTTGAAAAAAACTGCTCCCATATTGCTGATACCGAGGGTATACCGTGCGGTTGAATACATAGAACTGGCGTATTGCTTCAACAAATGCATGATTACAGATAAAATAGAGGATGGCTATGCACAGGGGAAGGAATACTGCTATGAAAATCCGATATGCATGAGTAAGTCCGTCTTTCACCGTAAGTTCTTTCTTCGCAATTCTGCGACATTCCATAACGATTACTGCAAGAAATACCCAGATAAGGGCATAGGCCGATACAAATGCAGAACCAAAAGAAATCCAGGAGCATGCGGAAACAACAGCTGCCCGCCTCCAGGTTATTTTTCCATCATTGCAATATCTGAGGAATTCAAGCAGCAGAACTATAAAACAGAGACCCTCTATGCCGTCTGACAGCAGTTTTGCTGAATGGCTTCGCACGGCAATATACGAAATTATAATCTCTGCCACCGGGAGGAGTCCCATCTTCAGTTTGCCGAAATAGTCTGAATGTCGTATGTATAAAAAAGCGAAAAAGAATCCCTCAAGCACATAATACGAAAGTCTGAATTGCTCCGTAGATTTTGCGCCAAGTAAAGCGAATACGGAACAAAGATAATAGGCAAACGGCGTATGTTGTGTGACATAATCCCGGTAAAGCACTCTTCCCTGTGCAATGAGCATTCCGCCATTTATATTATCGTCTTCATCTACAAATGAAGAGACATCTTTGAAGAAAAATAAGAGGATAAAGACAGCACAAATTAACAACATTCCGGCAAAGAGTTTGTCATTAAGTGGAGAAACGGTATTTTTCCGCAATGATACAAAGCGGAATATCACTAGCAGTATAAATATGCTGCATACGAGGCTGAATCCAAGCCACCATTTGTCGAGATTTCCGCTTGCCGTGTATTCCAAATATGTTTGCCGATGAGCAGCAAAAAAGAGTGCGCTTGCTGTAAATATGCTCCATAGGGCTAGGAGTATTGGAAGTAAAATAGATGATTTTTTCAGCATAACAATCATTGCCTGCTCATAGTTTTCTTGAGCTGCCTGACTTCATTGTAGGCGGGAAGCACCATATACAAAACACCATTCATTGAAATTATTCACCCAAAAAACAAATTGGAACATTTTCCATTATACAGTGAATTGGAAGAAATTCTAGTAGTAAAAGCAAAAATGGAATATTTTCCTAATAATGACTATATGAATTTTTGGGAAAATGTTGATGCGGAGCTAAACTTCAAGGGAATGAACAGAAAGACACTTGCTCAGGAGGCAAATTTTGATGTTTCCAGCATTGGCAAAGGGATAAAGACTGGCAGTGCGCCCTCGGCAGATACAGCTGTCCGAATAGCAAAAATTCTTAATGTTTCTGTTGAATACTTGGTGACGGGAATCCCTCTGGATTCGGTAGAAAGTCAGACAACGGCGGCTTCTTTGGCTTTCAAAAAATATCGCTCTTTTATGAATACTCTGGAACATCTTGATGAAAACACCCGTCAAGCTATTATTGAGCTTGCAGAAAAACTTGATGGATAGATAAAAACCTTTTCATTTATCGCGTGTCATGCTATGATACGCTATGCTTCTTGCGGTAGATATTGGAAATACAAACATCGTTGTCGCTGTCTTCAAGGGTGAGGATATGGCGTTTTGCTGGCGGCTTGCGACGGAAACACGGCGCACGGAGGATGACTATGCCGCCGTGCTCTTCACCCTTGCCGGGCATGAGGGGCTTGACCTGCGTGAGTGCCGGACTGCCATCATAAGCTCTGTAGTGCCCGCGCTTACGGCGAGCTTTGCTGAGGTGATACGTCGGGGCTGCGGCTGCCGCGCATACATATTGACGCCTGCCATCCTGAATGAGGGAATTCTGCCCGTCAGCATGGTGCAGGGTGCCGCCGCAGAAATTGGCACAGACCTTATCTGTGATGCGATGGGGGCGTGGGAGCGTTTTAAGACTGCCTCCATTGTGGTTGATTTTGGCACGGCATTGAGCTTTGTCGTCACAGATTCCCGTGGCGTAATCAGGGGCGTAGACATAGCGCCGGGCTTGCTGACAGCCGTTAAATCGCTCTTTACCAATACAGCGCAGCTGCCTCAGGTGCCCCTCGCCGCACCGCCAAGCAGCCTTGGAACGAATACCGTGGAGGCAATTCAGGCGGGCGTTGTGCTCGGCTATAAAGGGCTGGTAGAATTCCTTGTTGCCGCCATAAAGCAGGAACTTTTTATGCTTTCCGGTGACAAGCCGGAAAGCGTGCGGGTGATAGCTACCGGCGGCTTGTCCGGCGTGCTTGCAGGCATTACGGACGTATTCACCGCTGTGGACAGCGAGCTGACCATCAGGGGGCTTCGCGCTATAGCCAGCCTTGTGTGCGAAATTAGCAACCAGCTGTTAAAATGATTTTATGCTTATCAAAGAGAAGTGCGGTTATTTTGAAGATGCAATAAGCGAAACGGATTTTGTGTATCTGCCCGCTTATGCTATGCGGAGCGATTTGTTTTCGCTTTTTTCTATTTTCTCTATGCAGGGCTACCGGAGGGCGGGCGACATGATGTATAAAAATCTGTGTCCGTCGTGCCGGAAATGCCAGTCCATCCGTATTCCTGTCAAAGCATTTGCACCTGGCAAGAGCCAGCGGAAAGTATGGCGGATAAACCAAGACATTGAAATCAGCTTGTGCGAATCGCAGGAGGATATGTTCAGCGATGCGAAAATCGAGCTTTACAGGCGGTATTGCAAAAAGCATGGCAAAGATATAGCCGCTGCCGAAAGCAAAGCCGAGCTTGCCTACTGGAACGGTATTGAAGGTGAAACAGGCAAAATCCATTATTGCGGTACAAAGAACATAGATTACTATCTTGATGATACGCTTGTGGGAGTGAGCGTCATCGATATGCTGGATGGCGGCATTTCTTCGGTTTATTTTTATTATGACATTTCCCCCGCCATTATGAAGCGCAGCCTTGGCACTTACAGCGTTCTGCGCGAGCTTGCGCTTTGCCGTGAAAACAATCTGGACTATTACTACTTGGGCTACTATATTGCGGATTGCGACAAAATGAACTATAAAGCGCGCTTTAAGCCCTACGAGCTGCTTTCACCCGAAGGCGATTGGCAGTCTGAACCCGCGACTCGCCGAGTCTGAGTTCGTGACTCGTCGAATCCGAGTTTATGACTCGCCGGGTCACGACTTGTGACTCGGACGATTCCGATTTTGCGTTGTCTCTGTGCTGCAATTCTTGAGTTTTTGATGGCTTGATATATGTTAAAGTTTTCTATATTATCTATAATAATATATTGCCATTATTTATGGAAGAATTCTACGGAGGATAGATATATGAAAAAACTAGTCTGTGTGCTCGCTATGACTGCGGTAGTGCTCGGCTCTGTCTGGGCGCTGGGGGTTGACGAGCCTGAATTGCAGAGCACGGGTTCGGACGGCGTTCAGTTTGAAAACTACGGTGGCCCTTATGCCATCATAGAGACCGCCGCCGCAATCACCAATATCGGTACAGAGCTGGGACGAGTGGTTGCCGCTGATGTGAACGAGCCTGCCACGGTGCGGCCTGACGGCAAATACACGCTTATCCACGCGGTTGATTCCTCTACGAGGGAAAAGCTTGATGCAGACATCCTTGTGCTCAATCCCAATGCGGGCGTGGACCATATCCGCAACCTGCGTCGCATCATCACAGGCTATCTGGAAGCTGTCTATGGGTATGAAGGGGAGGACGCGGAGACAATCGCTACATTTGTTACTATATATAACGCAGTCTACAGAGGAAAACTCTCTTATTTTTCAGATAAATATAAAGATACCGTCATGCAAAATCTTTCTGCGGAAAAAGTCGGCTTGAGCACTGTGTGGTCAGAGTGGCCGGGAAACACGCAGATAGTCATTCCGCTGAACGACCCGCAGGGAGGCATTTCTTCCGTCGATACGACGACCATTACCGACAAGCAGGTTGTAGAGGCGCTGCGTCAGGAAGAGGGGAAGGGCGTTGAAACCCGCGAGAACATGGCGGACATCAAGGAACGCGAGGCGGTGAGCGCCACGCAGAAAGCTCAGGAAGCACAGCGCACTGCCGCCGAAGAACGCAGTGCCGCTGCCGCAGCCCCCACCCGTGAGGAAGCTGCCGCTGCGGCTCCCCGCGCTGAAGCTGCC
>CAKZZK010000198.1 GCA_937885235.1 uncultured Treponema sp. | reverse complement strand
CGGACAAGGGGCTGATGCAGAAGGAGTTCTGGCGGCAGCTCAGGGAGTACGGGGCGACCTCGTTCGGCGGCGTGCCGTATACATACGAGATGCTGGAACGCCTGCGCTTCACCCGCATGTCCCTGCCGTCCCTGCGCTATGTCACGCAGGCGGGCGGGAAGCTTTCCCCGGAACTGCACGAGACATTCGCGCGGTGGGCGGCCGGTACGGGCAGGAAGTTCATCGTGATGTACGGGCAGACGGAGGCGACCGCGCGAATGTCGTATCTTCCTGCGGAAAAAGCGTTGGAAAAATATGGCAGCATGGGGATAGCCATTCCCGGCGGGAGGTTCAGCCTTATCGGTGCGGACGGGAACGAAATCACCGAGCCGGGCACCATCGGCGAACTTGTCTACTACGGTGACAACGTCACACTAGGCTACGCAGAATGCGGCGGGGACCTCGCCAAAGGCGACGAGCGGAACGGGCGGCTTGAGACCGGCGACATGGCGAAGTTCGACAGTGACGGCTTCTATTACATCGTGGGCAGGAAGAAGAGGTTCCTCAAGATTTTCGGGAACCGGGTGAACCTAGACGAAACGGAGCAGCTTCTTAAGGCGGCATTTGGGGACTGTGATTTTGCCTGCGCGGGTGTTGACGACAGGATGTCCGTGTACATAACGGACGGAAGCAAAAAAGCGGCGGTCCTTGCCTTCCTTACCGAAAAGCTCAGGCTCAATGCGGCTGCATTCAAAGTCAATCATATAGAAAAGATTCCAAGAAACGAGACCGGCAAGGTCCTGTACAATGACCTGTCCCCGGCGTGAGGAAAATGATGCTTACAGACGAAGATTTGAACATCGCTCCATACTCTCTGGCAAAAAAAGAAAAAACTGATTTCTTGAACAGGCAGCTGCTTTCACTTACCGGACATCATTATAAGGCCTGCCCTGAATACAAAAAAATACTGGACTCGCTCTCAGTTGATGCGGACTCTATTTCTGACTATACACGGATTCCGTTTCTGCCGGTCAGGCTGTTCAAACACTATGACCTGCGCTCCGTTCCAGAAGGGGAAGTCGTAAAGACGCTCACGAGCTCTGGGACGACGGGGCAGCAGGTTTCAAGAATTTTCCTTGACAGGAGGACTTCTTCCTTACAGACAAAGGTGCTTACAAAGATCGTATCGTCGTTTTTGGGGAAGCAGCGCGTTCCCATGCTCATCCTCGACACGTCCGCCGTCATCAAGGACCGTGCCATGTTTTCTGCACGGGGGGCGGGAATACTGGGCTTTTCGCTGTTCGGCACGGACAGGCTGTATGCCCTTGACGGGGAAATGAAGCTCGATGCAGCGGGCATACAGGCATTCCTTGAAAAGCACAGGGGAGAGACAATATTCCTCTTTGGCTTCACGTTCATGATTTGGCAGCATTTCTATAAGGCATTGAAGGAAACAGGATATCATCCGGACCTTTCAGGCGGCATCCTCATCCATGGCGGCGGCTGGAAAAAACTGGTAAACGAGGCGGTAAGCCCACAGGATTTTAAGGATGCCCTGCATGCTGTGTGCGGGATTAGCCATGTGTATGATTATTACGGCATGGTGGAACAGACAGGGACAATTTATGTTGAGTGTGAATGCGGGCACCTGCATGCAAGCATTTTCTCCGATGTCATCTGCCGCCGTCCGGGAGACTTTTCAGTCTGTGATTACGGCGAGGAGGGGATTATAGAGGCCGTCTCCGTCCTGCCGGAAAGCTATCCGGGGCATGTGCTCCTTACTGAGGATACCGGCGTAATCCTCGGTGAGGACGACTGCCCGTGCGGACGCAGGGGAAAGTATTTCAAAATAAACGGCAGGATAAAGAATGCGGAGATAAGGGGGTGCAGCGATACCTATGCGGCAAAGTTTTAATCAGGATTTCAGTAAAGTTCAATTCTTGTTTCCATATACGAATAATATAGAAAATCTTGTCTCCCGTAAAGCCTTTGTCCCGTTTGAAGATACCGTCTGCGCGTTTTTAGCCGAAGCAGCGCAGCGCGTCATGAAGGATGCCGAAGCGAGACGGTATCCCGATGTAGTCACCTTCGGCTTTTTCTGCCGCAGGGCAAATATAGAGCAGATAAAGAAATCATACGGAGAACGGCTTTCCGGGAGGCTGGGGCGGGGGCTTACATTCCACATTGCACCGTCGAATGTGCCGGTAAATTTTGCCTACACGCTGGCTGCCGGGCTTTTGAGCGGGAACCGCTGCATCGTGCGGGCCTCATCGAAGGATTTTCCCCAGATCAGGATTCTGTGCAGGATTTTCAACGAGGCGGCGGAATGTGAAGAATATAAGGGAATGAGGGATGCTTTTGCCGTCGTTATGTATGAACATGATGCCGGGATAACGGCGGAGCTGTCATCGGCGGCTGATGTCCGAGTCATCTGGGGCGGGGACGGCACGGTTGCAGAGATACGGAAGGCACCGCTTGCTCCCCGTGCATTTGATATTACTTTTGCAGACAGGTATTCGTTTGCCGTGTTTGATGCCGGCTTTGTTCTGGCACAGAGCGAACCGGAGATGAAAAGGAGGGCGCAGGATTTTTATAATGACACCTACCTGTATGACCAGAATGCCTGCTCATCGCCCCGGCTGATAGTCTGGCTCGGGACGGAAGAAGACTGCGGCAGGGCAAAGGAGAAATTCTGGAAAGCCGTTCATGAGCATATTTCTGCAAGATATGAGCTTGCGCCGATCCTTGCCGTGGACAAGCTTTCTGCACAGTATAAGTGCGCCGTTGAGCTGTCAGGAGCAAAGGCAGAGCCTGCGGCAGACAATCTTATCACAAGGGTAAATGTCCGTGAGCTGCCTGGGGATATTACGGACTATGCCTGTGCAGGCGGTTTTTATCTGGAATATGACACGGAACGGCTTTCTGATATTATACCTGTCATAACGGGGAAATGCCAGACGCTCTCGTACCTTGGAGTAGGCGCAGATGACTTGAGGACGCTGGTGGTGGAAAGTGGACTTTCAGGAATTGACAGGATTGTTCCCGTGGGAAAGACTGCGGATTTCGTCCTTGTTTGGGACGGGTACGATCTGATTCTGACCATGAGCCGAGTTATTAGCGTGCGGTGAACAGTATTGAAGAGAGAATTAACAGGGAGTAGAGAAATTATGTTGAGTAATATTAAAGATACAGGGCTGAAGTATAAGGTAATTGTATGGTTTTGTTTGATCGTTCCGATTGTTTACCTTGCAGCATTATCTAAGTATGTAGATTGTACAAGTCTTACTGTTTGGGCAGTTGAGTTTTGGGATGCTTTATTTTCTAATCGGATACATGAATATTATGCCTTTAGTGCTGAAGTTTTTAGACCTCGACCTCATGCTGGTCCCTATGTATATTCTATGGTGGAGATTATACCATGGGCTGTCTGGAATTTTCCCTTATGGTTATCAAGAGTTTTTACGGGGAAAGCAAATTGTGATTCTACTGCTTGCTTACTTTGGTCGAAATTATATTTAATTATTCTTGCACATATAGCAGCTTTTTATGTTTCTAGGATTTTATCCTTTTTTATAAAGGAAAAAGAAAATCTCTATACAGCATTTTTCTTTTGTCTTGGTTTTGGAACATTGTTTTTAAGTATTTCTTATTATGGTCAAGATGAAATCCCTTATATCGCAAGCTTCCTTGCAGCAATGTATTATATTTTTTGTGGAAAAAGAAAATCTGGATATATTTTATTGGGAATTACTATATGCAGCGCTCCGTTCATGCTTGTTCCATGCTTACTTTTTTGCTTTATTCGCTCGAAAAATCTTTTGAAAATATTTTGCTTTTTTATTCTCGTTCTTATTGCTGATAAGATTATTTCCTTTCTTTTTGGGTGGTCTGCACAGTCTAAAGAAATTGCCTCATTGAACTCTTTATATTTTTTGGGTTGGTTTTTTAAACGTGCAATGATGTCTTCTGGTAATATTACTTTTTCTTATTTTGCTGTAAGTATCATGCTTCTTTCTGCTGTTGCATATTTAATGAAAATTCATAGTGAAGAAGAAAAAAACTATTATTCTGTTCTGTTCCCGGCTCTGGGACTTCTTGCAATTAATATTTTTAGTTGGAGTCATTGTTATCGATGGTTTATTTGTCTTCCTTTTTTGACAATTTGTGTTTTTATAAGAGGAAATAAAAATAAGAATTTAAATTGTGGCATGCTTTTTATGATGCTTTTCGATGTGAGTATGCTCTTAATTATGCTGCAACTTAACTATTGTTTGAGATTTCAATCATTAAAAATAAGTTTTATCCATGATTATTGGGTTTCTTCTGGGAATACAGCGGATTTTTACAACTTCTTTAATGATGTGCTTAGTAAGGATGCCCTTGATTTCTATTGCCTATTTGTAGGTTCCTTGTGGGGAGCATCGGTAATACTTATTTTAATTTTCTTATTTAAGAAAAATTGGAATATTCGAATTGGTGTTTCCCAAAAGGTTTTACTTTGTGTGCACTGTTCAATACCTCTGCTGCTCACGGTTGCCATCATGCTAGTACCGATGCTAGTCCCCGTGGAAGGTAACATTTATTCCACCGATACAACTTATTCCGATCGTTCCATTTCGCTTGATATGAAATCTCATAGCAAAGTAGAAAAGGCTTTTGAAATAAAACAAGCAACCAAAGTGAGTCGAATTAGTTTTCGGGCTTATACTTGGCATAATAATTATGGTGATGCAAAATTAAAAATAATTTTTCGCGATTCAGACGAAAGCATTATTAGTATAACAGAGTATCCTCTTAGAGATGTACTCGATAATGATATGACAGCAGTGCCAATTTCTGAAATGAAATTGAAGGCTGGTATAAATTTTGTTGAATTTATAGTTGATGATGACATTTCTTCAGATTTTGCTATGGCTGCAAACACGGGAATAGCGGGAAAGTCCGTCCGCTATGACGGAGCAGACATGTCTGATGTGGATTTGTGCCTGCTCATTACGGGAAAATAAATTGATATGGTTATGTCATTCGTAAGCGATTTTGTCAAGTTAAGCACCTAAAAATTTAGGGACTT
>CAKZZK010000197.1 GCA_937885235.1 uncultured Treponema sp. | reverse complement strand
CCCGTCTGAAGCACGAGGGAACAGGCTTCCGGAATGGTCATAAAGTAGCGTTCCATATCCTTGTCCGTAACCGTCACAGGGCCGCCGTTCTGAATTTGCTCCATAAAGATGGGCAGTATGGAGCCGCGAGAGCCGAGCACATTGCCAAAGCGCACGAACATAAAGGACTGGTGCGCCTTTGTCTTGTCCGCCGCCTGAATGACGAGCTTTTCGCAGAGCATCTTGCTCACGCCGTACACGCTCACGGGGTCAACCGCCTTGTCGGTGGAAATCAGCACAAAACGCTCCGTGCCGAATTCAAGGGCGGCATCGAGCAGGTTCTTCGTGCCGAACACGTTGTTTTCAATGGAAGCTACGGGATTTTCTTCCATCATGGGCACGTGCTTGTACGCCGCGCAGTGGAAGATGACGTCAGCATGGGTGTGCGAGATGATGTAGCGCACATGCTCCCTGTCCCGCATATCGCCAATGATGGGTACCACCGATGCTTTTTCTCCCACGCCCTCGTTCTGCAGGATGTGAAGCTCGCGGTAGATGTTGACGATGGAGTTTTCTCCGTGGCCAAAGAGATAGAGCCTTTCGCTGCCGCCGGAGAGCAGCTGCCGCGCCAGCTCGCTGCCTATGGAGCCGCCTGCACCCGTAATCAGGACGCGCTTGCCTTTCAGGTAGGAGAGGCTTTCATGCAGGGGGATGATGATGGGGGTGCGCCCGAGGATGTCCAGCGGGTTTATGTCTCGAGCCTGAACGAGGTGCGCCTTGCCGTTCACCACCTGGCTGATTGAAGGCAGTATCTTGATGCGGAAGAAACCGTTGCGCTTGAGTATGCCGTATATCGTGCGGATTCGCTCCACATTTGCGCTCGGAATAGCGATTATCGCCTCGTCGATGGCATTGACCCGCAAAAGCGATGCCATCTGGTCTATCGGCCCCAGCACAGGGATGCCGTCTATTTCCTTGCCGATGAGCTCTTTGTCATCGTCGAGGAATGCCGCCACCACGCCGAAAACCTTCTTGCGCGTGATATCCTTGGCTATCATCTGTCCGGCAAAACCGGCTCCAATGATGTACAGGCGAGTATTGACTGTGTTCATGTTCCCCTCAATTATCCCGTTATGATAGCACACATCGTGGCACGGTGCAAGGGGACCAACGGAGAGGCTCTTGAAGCCCGCCATCATCGTCCAAGTCAAGAATTGAAATAGCTCGAGTCATGGTTTGAAATTCGCCGAGTCATGAACTCTGACTCGGCGGGTCGCGGTCTGGAATTGTCTGTCAGCCAATGCTGCCCGTCAGCCAATGCTGTCTATGATAGGGCAAGCATAAAAAGCGGGGGAATGCCTGTTGCCACGCTTTGAGAAACATTCTATAATTCCCCTATGGAAAGAAAAATAATACGCCATACAAGTAAAAGTTTACATAAAGAGATGAGCGTTGCCGTCTATGGCAGCAAAGGCATACCCGTGCTCGGATTTCCTACGCAGGATTCCCCCTGCACCAACTACGAGGAATTCGGCATGGTGGACGAAATGGCAGATTTTATAGACAGCGGCAGCATACAGCTCTTCTGTGTGGACACCGTAGACGTAGAATCGTGGTCCGCACTTGACAGCGACAAGGCACAGCGTGCGGAACGGCAGGAGCAGTACTTTCATTACATCGTGGACGAAGTGCTGCCCCTCATGCGCAAGGAAAACAAGAGCCGGAAGCAGCCCCTCGTGATGGGATTCAGCCTTGGCGGAACCCACGCTGCCATCACTTTTTTGCGCCGCCCCGACTTGTTCTCCGCCATGCTCGCCATTTCCGGCGTGTATGATGCAGGGTACTTCTTTGGAGACTGGATGAACGACACACTCTACAATAATTCCCCCACAGCGTTCATCCCCCACATGCCCCTCGACCACCCCTATATTGAGCTATATAATAGTAAGAAAATGATATTCTGCGTGGGACGCGGCGCATGGGAAGACGAGGGGGTCCGCACGCTTGAAATTCTGGGCAGCCAGCTTTCCGAGCGGAATATCCACGCATGGACCGACTTCTGGGGCTTTGACGTGAACCACGACTGGCCGTGGTGGAAAAAGATGGTTCGCTACTTCCTGCCCCAGCTGCTCGCAAAGGCACCGGCACACAGACGGACCGGGAGCAAAAAATGAACGTCGTCTTCGTTTCCCCCCACTTTCCCCACACGTATTGGAATTTCTGCGACCGACTGCGCAAGAACGGCGCGACCGTGCTGGGCATTGGCGACGCTCCCTACAGCGAGATTGAAGAAAATCTGAAAAAATCGCTCACAGAGTACTATCGCGTAGATAATCTGGAAGACTATGACAAGATGTTCCGCGCGATAGCCTTTCTTTCTTTCAAGTATGGCAAGATAGACTGGCTTGAGTCAAACAACGAGTACTGGCTTGAAAGCGACGCACGGCTGAGGACTGATTTCAACATCAGCACGGGCGTGCAGTGCGGGCAGATTGACTTCATCAAGGAAAAGCACCTGATGAAGCTCAAATACCGCGAAAACAATATCCCCACGGCAAGGCAGCACGAGGTGTCAACGCTTGAAGCAGCCCGCGCATTCATCAGCGAGGTGGGTTATCCCGTCATCGTCAAGCCCGATGTGGGCGTGGGGGCTACGAACACCTACAAGCTGGAAGACGATGCGGCGCTGGAAGGCTTTTACCGGAAACTGCCCTCTCAGCCTTATGTCATGGAGGAATTCATAGAAGGGGACATCTGTTCGTATGATGCCATCCTTGATTCCCGTTGCGAGCCGCTTTTTGAGTCCATGACGGTGTGGCCGCCGTCCATCATGGACATCGTGAACAAGCAGCTGGACCTTTCGTATTATACAGCTGCCGAAATGCCCCCGCAGCTCCGCGAATTGGGACGGCGGACGGTGAAGGCTTTCGCCGTCAAGAGCCGCTTCGTGCATCTGGAATTCTTCCGCCTGAAGAAGGAGCGCAAAAATCTCGGCGGTGTGGGTGATTTCGTCGCGCTGGAAGTGAATATGCGTCCTGCGGGCGGCTACACCCCCGACATGATGAACTACGCCCACTCAACCGACGTCTATCAGGTCTGGGCGGATATGGTGTGCGCAGACAAAATCATCCATCCCGTGAAGGACGAGCACCACTACTGCGCTTATGCGAGCCGCCGCGACTGCTATACGTATATCCACAGCCATGGGGACATCATGGAAAAGTACGGAGACAGCATTGTGATGCAGGAGGAAATGCCCGAAATGAACTGGCCGCAGATGGGGCGCTGGATGTATACGGCAAAGGCGAAGACTCTGGAAGATACGCTGGAGTTCATCCGCTACGTACAGGCAAAGTAGTACGGGCGGCTTGCTATGGAAAACGCAAAGACATCCTACCGGACAAAGCAGCAGGACCTGCTGCTTGCCTATTTGAAAAGCACGAGGGGCAGGCATTTTACGGTTGAAGAAGTGCGTGCCCATTTTGCAAGCGCACAGGCAGCCATAGGCGTTGCCACCATCTACCGTCACCTTGAAAAGCTTGTCGCCGAGGGCACGGTGAACAAGTATATCATCGATGAAAACTCTGCCGCCTGCTTTGAGTACACGGGCTGCTGTGACTGCGGGGCTGACGAACAGCACTTCCACCTGAAATGCGAGTCCTGCGGCAGGCTCATCCACCTTGAATGCGATGAACTGGCGCTCATCCGCGACCATCTGCAGAAAGAACACGGCTTTGTACTCAATCCTCTGCGGACGGTCTTCTACGGCAAATGCGCCGACTGCGCGGCTTCCAAACAGGAAGAATAATGATTTGAAAATAATTTTCATATTGACATTTCCCCCTGAATGCGTATAATTTTCATTCTATGGATGTTCGGGACGCTATTCGCCTTCGCTGTGATGACCTTTCCCTCGGCTATGACCAGCATGTTGTCGCGCAGCACATTTCGTTTTCCGTCAATTCAGGGGACTACCTCTGCGTGGTGGGGGAAAACGGCGCGGGCAAATCCACGCTTGTCAAGACGCTCCTCGGGCTGCAGAAGCCCCTCGCGGGAAGCATCAGTCCCGGGACGGGCTTTGACCTGCGCTACATCGGCTATATGCCCCAGCAGACGATGATACAGCGCGATTTTCCCGCCACAGTGGAAGAAATCGTGCTTTCGGGACGGCTCAACCGCATGGGCTGGTGGCCTTTTTACAGCGAGCGGGACAGGCAACGGGCAAAACACAATATGGAACAGCTCGGCATTATGCGGCTGGCAAGCCGCAGCTACCG
>CAKZZK010000196.1 GCA_937885235.1 uncultured Treponema sp. | reverse complement strand
TATACGACAAAGTCGCTTTCGAATTCTTGCGACAAATTCCCTTACGAATAATAAAAAAAAGACAGAGCTGTTTTAAAATTCTTGAAATTATATGATAACTGTATTATACTGCCCGTATGAAAACAAACATAAAGAATGTACTCATTGCGATTGTCCTTCCGCTCGCTGTTGGCGGACTGTCTTCTCTCATAAGCTCTGGCGCCATGCGGCAGTTCAATTCCATGGCAAAACCGCCGCTTGCTCCGCCCGCATGGCTCTTCCCTGTGGCGTGGACGCTGCTGTATATCTGCATGGGAATTGCAAGCCTTTTGATTTATACCTCCAGCCCGGATGCCGGCTCGGGGCAGAAGCTGCGCAGTGCGGCGCTCGCTGTCTATGCAGTGCAGCTGGTGTTCAATTTCTGCTGGTCTCCGATTTTCTTCAATGCCCGGCTCTATTATGTGGCATTTGCGGTGCTTGTGTGCCTGTGGCTGCTCGTCGCGCTGCTCATTGGATTTTCGCTAAAGCTGCACAAAGCCGCCGCGCTCCTGCTTGTGCCCTATCTGCTCTGGCTGAGCTTTGCAGGCTACCTGAACCTCATGATTCCTGCGCTGAATTAGGGATTTTACGAGCCGAATATGTCTTTGCGGTGTTCGCTGCCAATCCTGTGCAGTGCGACGGCGAGCCCTTCCCCTTCCATCCTGTGTTTTTTGAGGTCTATGAGGAAGCAGTTCATGGAAAAGTGCTGGTAGACGCAGACTCGCTGCCAGCTTTCTGGATTTTTCGCATAGGCTTCTTTCAGCTTGTCTCTGTAAGGCAGGAAAATGCCCTTTCCCTTTAGTTCCGCATAGCCGACAAGCCAGAGTTCCGCGCTGCCGAGCTTCTGATGGAGCGTGGCGGCAAGTTCTGCCATAGTCAGCTGGCTCTGCAGGATGAGATTTTTTATGCCCTCTGAGCCGTTGGCGAGCAGAAAGCGGAGGTGTGCTGTCTTTGCCGTGTGTACGGGGGTCTTGTTCATGATGATGACGTTCCTGCGGAAGTCTATGCCCAGCTCCTGATTCCTGCGGAAAAAGCCTTCGGCAACACGTCCGCTCTGTCCCACAAGGTAACGGCGCTTGGAGGCGAGCTGTTCTTCTTTTCCCGGATTATCACCTATGACGATGAGCTTTATTTCGTCCTGAGGCGTCAGCTCATCGTAGGCGCTGTTGTAGACGACCGCCGTCTCCAGCGGGTAGGCGGGCGTGTCTTTTTCCGCCGCCTGCCGCTGGAGTGGGGCGAGTTCTCCGGCAAACGATGACCAGCTGTCGCAGAGTGCTTTCAGTTGGTCGCGGTAGGCGCAGAACGCCTGCCACTGAGTGTTTGTCATTTATCTTGCGCTGGCAAAGAGCGCGTCGATAATCTTCATATCCACGTTCACCGGAACTTCGGGCAGCTGCTCCTGGTCTTGCCACCCGACGCTGAAGAAGGACATGGCTCCCTTGGTGCCGTTGCGCAGGAAAGGAATGTTGCCCTTGACGAGTCTGTTGTTGATGTACACGTTGTACGTGTTGTTTGCCGCAACCTCTACCTTGAGGTCGTTCACGGCGTTGTAACCCTTCTTGATGGCGCTGTGCTCATAGAAGTAAGCGGTTCCGGCGGGCGCAGTGTCAACAAGGTCGGTGTATGTCTTGCCGTCCCAGGTGTAAAGCGCATATTCGCCATCCACGTTTATTTCAAAGCGGATGTAATCCTTGAGCATACCGTCTTTGCCGGGCTCGCTGTAGCCGAACACGAAACCGAATGCACCCTTGTTGTAGCCGGAAATCTTCTTGAATTCGCCTTCAACCATGTCGAGCTTGCCGATTTCCGGCGTGGTATAGAAGTGTCCGTACTTGGGGAAGGTGTTGTCCTCTCCCGCTTTTGCCGTCGTGGTGCCGGAATCCTTCGATGTCGTATCCTTGTCGGATTTCCCTACCGTTGTGCCCTTGTCCGTGCTGCTGCTGCCTGAGCTTGCGGTAGTGCCGCTCTTGTTGCCTGTATTTGCAGGAGGATTTGTCGTTGCTGCAATGGTGCGGTTTTTGTTATCGCTTCCCGTGTTGGATGCAATGGCACCAGAACTACCGGTATTGCCCGTGTTTGTGTTACCAGTGTTGGCGGTAGATGTGCCGATATTCTTGTTGCTGCCGGTGCTCGCTGTAGAGGAACCCGCGTTGGTATTGCTGCCTGTGTTGGCAGTGGAAGTACCGGTATTCTTGTTGTTGCCGGTGCTGGCGGTGGAAGAACCCGTGTTTGTGTTAGTGCCTGTACTCGCAGTAGAAGTCCCCGTGTTCTTGTTGTTACCCGTGTTGGCAGTGGAGGTACCGGTATTCTTGTTGTTGCCGGTGTTCGCAGTAGAAGAGCCCGTATTGGTATTGCCGGTGTTAGCGGTAGAAGTCCCCGTGTTCTTGTTGTTGCCGGTGTTAGCCGTCGAAGTACCGGTATTCTTGTTGCTGCCGGTATTGGCAGTCGAGGTGCCTGTATTTTTGTTGTTGCCGGTGCTGGCAGTGGAAGAACCGGTATTCTTGTTGTTGTTACCGGTGCTGGCGGTGGAAGAACCCGTGTTCTTGTTATTATTATTGCCAGTATTGGCAGTAGAAGAACCTGTGTTCTTGTTACCCGTATTGGCAGTAGAAGTCCCAGTATTCTTGTTATTGCTGCTACCAGTATTGGCCGTAGAAGTACCGGTATTCTTGTTGTTATTATTTCCAGTGCTGGCAGTGGACGAACCCGTGTTCTTGTTGTTGCCGGTATTAGCAGTGGAAGTACCGGTGTTCTTGTTGTTGTTTCCAGTGCTGGCAGAGGACGAACCCGTGTTCTTGTTATTATTACCGGTGTTAGCGGTAGAAGAACCTGTATTCTTATTGTTATTGCTGCCGGTATTGGCAGTAGAAGTCCCAGTATTCTTGTTATTGCTGCTACCAGTATTGGCGGTAGAAGTACCGGTGTTCTTGTTGTTATTGTTACCGGTATTAGCAGTAGAAGTCCCAGTATTCTTGTTGTTATTACCAGTATTGGCAGTGGAAGAACCAGTATTCATGTTGTTGCCGGTATTAGCAGTGGAAGAACCCGTATTCTTGTTGTTATTGTTACCGGTATTGGCGGTAGAAGAACCGGTATTCTTATTGTTATTGTTGCCAGTATTGGCAGTGGACGAACCCGTATTCTTGTTATTATTGCCCGTGTTGGCAGTGGACGTACCGGTATTCGTGTTGTTGCCGGTATTGGCGGTAGAAGAACCCGTGTTCGTGTTGTTGCCCGTATTGGCAGTAGACGTGCCGGTATTCTTGTCGTTGCCGGCGGTAGCGGTGGTAGAAGTACCAGTGTTCTTGTCGCTATTATTACCGGTGTTGGCGGTAGAAGATCCCGTATCCTTGCTGTCGGTCTTTGCAATGGCATTGTCGGAATCCTTCTTGTCCTTTTGCAGGTTTGCGGCGCTGTTTGCCGTGGGAGACTTGTCTTCTACTGGAGCCTTGGTGTCCGAAGATGCCGTGGTGCCGGAGGAAGCCTTGTCATCGGTGGAGTCTTTATTGTCCACATCCTTGTTGCTTGCAATGACGGTGCTTGTAGGAGTCTGATTCGGGGTTTCAGCCTCTTCGCTCACCCTGCCGGTGCCGCCGTCCGTATCGCCTGTGCTTGCCGTGGTGGGAGCGGAAGGTGTGCCCGTATTTTCAGTGGTCGAGGTGTCGGCAACAGTCTCGTTGTCAGATTTGCCCGTGTCCTTCCCCTTGTCAGCAGTCTGCCCCTCATCACCGGGCGAAACCAGCTCTTCGGAAATCCTTGTGTTCGTCTGGGAGGAATCATCTGTGGCAACGTAAGTACCGTCATCGGATGAGCCCTTGTCTTTCTTATTCTTTGTCTTTGGCTCGGGAATGTCTTCCTCGTCCCTCGTACCCCACCAGGTTACAGGAGAGTCCTGCAGGCGTTCGATGAGGGACTTCTGCCGCTTTTTCTTTGTAGTGCCGGAAGACTCAGAATTCTCCACGGACGTCTTGTCCTTGGAAGCCGTCTTGTCCGGCGAAGATTTGCAGGATGTGATATAACTAGACAACATCAACAGCACAGCCGTGCTGCCAGCAACTAATTTTTTCATACGTAATACCTCTCTGTTAAGCGTTATACCTCTTACCGTTAATTTTACTTTATAAAACTATTTTTTGCAAATAGTTTGCGTAAATTTCCGTCAATCGCCTGTCAATGGCGGCAATGCTTTGCCCCAGACGCAGGGAAATGCGCTGCGAAGTCAGTTCATCGAACAGCATGAAGACCTGAGTGACTAGACGCCCTGCCCTTCCCGGCAATACCGTATTCCTTCCCACCATATTCTGCGAGGCAAAGGTCATGCCGACAAGCACGCCGCTCCGCCTGAGTCCGTCTGCCAGTGCCCCCGCCGTGATGCGCCATGTCCCCAAGGTGGCAAGCACTTTCCCGCTGGGGCTGAGCAGGGAAAAAAATGTCACGGACAGCACGATGACAAGGGAGGGCAGAATCTTCACCTTTCCCTTGCGCCTTATCAAGGATAGCATAAAAAAAACGAGGACAAATGTCCACAGTATGCCGAGCTTTTTTGCAAAAAGCATGGCAATCATCGCCAGAAAAAAGACAGAAAAGCGAATCCTTTCTATTATAGTGCTCCTCTGGGAAGGCCCCTGCGGGGGGATGGACACGGTGCTTGAAAATTTGTCGCTGTAGTCCGAAAACCATTGTGACTTTGCCTCAAAGAGATTTGCAAATATCCCGAGCGCCACCGCCGTCACAAAGCCCGCGGAAAGCAGCAGGGGGGCAATGTAGCGGGTGTTTGTCCCGAATAGCACAAAGCGGGCGCAGAAAAGCTGCGCCATATTGTTCGCCAGTGCCCCCGCAAGGGAAAGCCCCAGATTGGAAACCGCCCTGCCGCAGCCGGAAATCCTGTAAAGTACGAGTATCGCCAGTGCGCTTGCAAGGCTGCCGGAAAAGCTGAAGAGAAAGACATAGCTGAAAAGCGTACCGCTGACAGTTGCCTGCAGGAGCACTTTGAGCAGGACGAGCAGCAGCGTGCCGCGCACAGGCATCTTTTTGACGGACAGCAGGATGGGCAGGTTCGCAAGCCCCAGCCGCATGAAGGGCAGCGGCTTGGGAATGGCATATTCCAGCACCGACAGGAACAGGCAGAGCGAGGCAAAGAAAGCAATCTGGTTCAAGCTTTCAGAACGGAGCTTTTCCATACTCAAAAGTCTCGTGTGATGTCTTTGAGCCATTTGCCTTTGCGGTAGTGATGGATAACGAAAGGCATCTTTTCAAATTCATCTAAATACAGCACGAGGTACACGAGGACGGGGGGCAGCTTGAAGACAAAAGCCTCAAGCAGGCCGAGGGGAACGGACACAAACCACATGATGATTGTGTCCATAATAAAGCCGAATTGTGCATCGCCGCCCGCGCGGAATATGCCGCAGATGAGCACGGTGTTTACCGCGGCGCCAAAAATAGAAGCGCTGTTGATGAAAAGCAGGTAGAAGAGATAACCCTGTGCTTCCGGAGACAGGGAGCCAATGCGGAACATCAGCGGTCCCAGCAGCAGGATGATGAGCGAGCCTGCAAGCCCTGCCGCCGTGGTGCTTTTCCAGAGGCGGGAGGCATCCCTTCTGGCAAGGGGCAGATTGCCGCTGCCCATCTCTTTGCCTATCAGGATGGCGCCGCCGTATGCCATGCCGAAGCACAGCACGCTTGCAAGGTTCCTCGCCACGCCCACCACGGAATTTGCGGCAACGATGTCTTCGCCCTTGTGTCCCAGAATGACTGAATACATGGCAAAAGCGGCTCCCCACACGAACTCGTTGCCAAGTGCAGGCAGGGAAAAGTGGAAGAAATCCTTGAACAGCACGGGATTGCGCCTCAGCAGGATTGCAGGGGAAAGGCGGATTTCCTTAATAGAGCGGGAGACTGCCACGCATACCGCCAGCTCTACGGCGCGGGCAATGGTGGTGGCAAGAGCCACGCCTTGTATGCCCAGTTTGGGAAAGCAGCCCAGCCCGAAGATGAACGCTGCATTCAGCACGATGTTCAGCCCGAGCGCGGAAAAAGTGATTGCCGTCACCGTCTTGACGCGCTCAATGCTTTTGAACACCGCTTCGTAGACCTGCGAGACGGACATAAAGAAGTACGACAGTGCGACAAAGCGCAGATAGACAGCTCCCTGCGCAATCACCTGCTCTTCGGCGGTAAAGATGTGCATGACCTGCCGGGGAAAGAAGAATACCGTTGCCGAAAACAGCAGTCCCGCCGTGCAGGACAGCTTGAATGCTATACCCGCAAGCGTCTCTATGGAACGGGAGTCCCGCTTTCCCCAGTACTGGGCGGTCAGCATGATGAGTCCAGAAGAAATGCCCGTAAAAAAGAGCATGAGCACAAACTGCACCTGGCCGGCAAGAGAGCTTGCGGCAAGGGCTGTCTGCCCCACGTAGCCGAGCATGATGACATCCGCAGAGCCCACGGCAGCGGTGATGAGGTTCTGCAGGGCGATGGGCGCGACAATGGCAAAAAGCGCTTTGAAAAAGCGTTTGCTTTCTTCTTTCATACGCGGCAACTGTATTATGAATGCCCCTTTTTGTCAACGCAGCCAGGCACGTTGTGCAGGGAAATGCGGAAGACTTGCGCCTTGCCACAAATACGCCCGCTTCATGGAGGATAGGAAATCCCTCCCCTCATCACAGGCCAATGCACCCTCGCAAACAAAATTTGCTTGAAAATCTCAGACTCTTAGCATATCATGGAAAGTATGATAGCAAAAGATTCCGTGGAAATTTCCACACAGGAAGCGCAGACCGCCTTGGAACGCTGCGTTGTGCAGGTGCGGCGCAATATTCCCGACTTTCTGACGAAATCCCAAAATCATTCAAGCGTGCAGACAGTCTATCCCCCCTGCGCGAACGAGCAGTGGACCTGCGGCTTCTGGCCGGGCGAGCTGTGGCTTGCCTTTTCGCTCACGGGAGACACAGCCTTCAGGAATGCAGGGCGTGAACAGGTAAAAAGCATGGCGTACCGCATTGAGCACAAGATTGCTGTTGACCATCATGATATGGGCTTTCTTTATTCCCCTTCCTGCGTGGCTGCCTGGAAACTCGTGCAGGACAAGGATGCCCGCCGCGCGGCTTTGCTTGCGGCAGACCAGCTGCTTTCCCGCTATCAGGAAAAAGGCGGCTTTCTGCAGGCGTGGGGGGCGATGGGGACTCCGGAAAACTACCGCTATATCATAGACTGCCTGCTCAACACCCCCTTGCTTTACTGGACGACGGCAGAAACAGGGGATAAGAACTATGCCGACAAGGCGAGACTGCACACCGCCACCTGTATGCGCCATTCCATCCGCGAAGACGGCTCCACGTACCACACCTTTTTTATGGACATAGCCACAGGAAAGCCCATACGGGGCGAAACCTGCCAGGGCTACGCGGACGATTCCGTGTGGGCAAGGGGACAGGCATGGGCTGTCTATGGCACCGCCCTTGCCTGCCGTCACGACTTCCACGAGGAATACCGGGAAGCGTTTTCCAAAACCGCGGCGTTCTTTCTTTCGCGCCTGCCAAAAGACAACGTGCCGTACTGGGATATGATATTCAACGATGACAATGCCGTCCACGACGGGGAGACAGAACCACGTGACTCGTCCTCCGCTTCCATCGTGGCATGCGGAATGCTCGAAATGGCAGCCCAGCTTCGGAAGCAGGGCTCTGCCGAGGACAGGGCTTTTGCCACAGATTGCGAGCACAACGCGCGGGTGCTGCTCAAAGCGCTTGCGGATGGCTACGCGGTGAAAGAAGGCTCCGTGTCTAACGGGCTAGTGCTGCACGGCACCTATTCAAAAAAATCACCCTACAACACCTGCACTCCGGAAGGCGTGGACGAGTGTGTGTCTTGGGGAGATTATTTTTATATGGAAGCCCTCGTAAGGCTTCTAAATCCTGACTGGGATTCCTTTTGGTGAGGTTCCCCTGTGAAAAGTTCTATGTTTTCCGCCTTTCGCACCGCCCTGCCAAAGTCTTTCGCCGCGTTCAGCCCCTTTGCTTCAGCCAGCCAGAGGGAATTCTGGGAGGGGCTTCCCGAATGCCTTAAGGAAAAGCTCCTTGCCGAGGGACAGAAGGGACTTGCGTTCTTTGCGGGGGGAGGGCAGTGGCCGCCGCTGTATGCCTCAGCCTACCGCGATTTTTTGCAGACAGGGAACCGCATCCGCTTTGAGGACAGCTATTTTAACAGGCGCAATATGCTCTCTGTCTTTGCCCTTGCCGAATGCATAGAGCACGAGGGGCGCTTTCTGTCCGCGCTCTGCGACGGCATATTTTTGCTCTGCGAAGAAAGCGGCTGGCAGCTCCCCGCCCATAATTCCTACAGGCGCGATGCCCCCCAGCTTCCCCTGCCTGACGCGGGAAGCCCCGTCATAGACCTCTTTGCCGCGGAGACGGGGGCACAGCTTGCCGTCATATACTTCCTCTTAAAGGACGAGCTTGATGCCATCTCTCCCCTCATCGCCAAAAGAATACAGGAAGAGCTTATGCGCCGCATCATCCGCCCTTACCTTGAAAGCCACTTCTGGTGGATGGGTGACGGAGATGAACCCATGTGCAACTGGACTCCCTGGTGCACGCAGAACGTCATCTTTGCGGCATTCCTTGTGCCCTGCGCCGAGGATATGCGCAGAAAAATTCTGGAGCAGGCGCTCTACAGCCTTGACTGCTTTGTCAAGGACTACGGGGAAGACGGCTGCTGCAACGAGGGGGTAGAGTATTACCGCCACGCAGCGCTCTGCCTCTTCAATGCCGTTTCCGCCATCTCTGCCGTGACGGGGGGATTGCTTGACGGGCTGTGGCAGGACAAAAAGCTCCGCAATATGGCGGAATATGTGCTAAATATGCATTTTCCCCAGAGCAGCCACTATTTCAACTTTGCGGACTGCTCCCCCGAAGCGGGAAAAGCGGGCGCACGGGAATTCCTCTTCGGAAAGAAATGCGGCAGCTCGGCGCTCTGTTCTTTCGCCGCGAGGGACTGGCAGCATTCGTCAGCAGAAGAAAAGCTCTGCGGCCTGAGCTTTGACTCACGGAAAGGATGCAATATCTTCTATATAATACAGTCACTCGCAGCAGCGGGGGAACTGGACGCCTATCTTCCCCTGCCCGAAACACAGGCTGACGGAGCAGCGCCATCCCAGCCCGTCTGGTATGAGAGCACGGGCGTCTTTATCCTGCATCGGGGAATGTATTCCCTTGCAGGATAAAGACCACCGACGCTACGCCCGAGACTTACTCAAATCCTAACAGGATACAGCTTTCAGCTTCGATAAAGAC
>CAKZZK010000195.1 GCA_937885235.1 uncultured Treponema sp. | reverse complement strand
AGGGCGACGGGCGCAAAATCGTCAAAATCGGCGTGAACTATTCAAGCGAGGCGCAGCAGCTCAGCGACTGGATTATTGAATAAAGCGAAGGAGCGGCTACGCACAGGAACGGCAATGACAGCACCGCTTGCCGCTCCCGTGTGGAACTTGTTTTTCAGGATTTAGTCGTGGAAATGGAACGTATCGTAAAAATCAAAGAACGGAGCTTCCATGGTGAAGCCTCCGGCGCTCCTGCCAAAGAAGGCAAGGTCATTCGCCATGAAGGTACGGACAACAATCCCTTGTCCCTTCTTAAAGAATGATTCAATATACATACATTCCCGGCAGAATGTCATAGTTTATCGTAAATTCATCTGGTGAATCCGGTATGGCAAAGTGAATCTGTGCGGCTTCTGCAAAGGAAGCGGTAAAGCCAAGCAGCAAGACGGTCAGCATGGCGAAAAGATGTTTTAAGGGATATTTCATAGTATTTTCCTCCAAAATAATTGCTTTAGTATAATGCAGTATGTTTTCCTTGTCCAAAGCTTTTTTTGCAAATTTTGTGCTATACTATAATATAGAAAGAAAATGGTAGACTATTATTTCCTCGGCAGAATCATTCGGGAGGAACGCAAGCGGCTGGGCATTACGCAGGAAGAGTTGTGCAACGACGAGAAAGACCTGAGCCTGCTTTCGCGGCTTGAACGAGACAAGCGCATTCCCGACAGAAAGACGGTGGAGTATTTCTTTGAAAAGCTGGGCTTGCTCATACCAGAGGGCAGCATCCCCATGACGGAAGCGGAATACAGGCGCTATTGTCTGGAGTACGAGCTGACGGTGCAGCTTGCCGATGGCGCCACAGAAACTCTGGAAAAGCTTGAAGCATATAAAAGCTGTACTCCTAACATGGGCCGGTTTGAAAGGCAGTTTTATGAGTACCACCGCACCTTGTACGAAAGCATTCACGGTGCTGCACCGGAAGGGGCTGCCCACCGCTTTGCGGATGCGCTCAGGCTCACGCTTCCCTCATTCCGTCTGGACGGCGATATTCCCGCCGAATTTCTGTCCAAGACCGAGCTGATGATTTTGAACAACATAGCCCGCATGGACTATCAGTCAGGCAAAAAGACGGAAGCTATCCGCCTTATGCGTTTTCTGCGGGACTATTTTAACAGCAAGCCCGTGGATATCCGCGTGAAGGCGGAAAAGTACCCCGTCATCCTGTTCAATCTGGCGGGGTGGCTGGATATGGCTGGTAATATCGAAGAGGCATTGCAACTTTCAAATGAGGGTATAGAGTTCTGCGCTCGACATGGCAAGCTATTTTATTTTGCCTATCATATATTTAACACAGGATATTGTCTTGCCGAGCAAGGAAAACTTGATGAAGCGAAAGCTCTGTTTGATTATGCTTTTAAAACGATGGAACTGACAGGGAAGCATGATGAAGTACTTATGGGGAAAAAAGAACTAAATAAACTCTTTGGCTACGATTTTCCCGAAAAATAAGCAAAAAATTTTGCAAGAATGGCAAAATTTGCAAAAAAAGCCTTGGACATTTCATTTTACCTCTAATATACTGGCAGGAAATTTATTTATATTGGGAGTAAAAATATGAAAAAGATTCTTTTTACATTTGTATTTTTGTCATCGATTGGAATAATATTATTTTCAGGATGTTCAAATACAACTACTGATGAAAATAATATTAATTCTGAGGAGCTTGTCGCAGATAAAGAGGATGGTGCAGAACGCCATTTATATAATTTTAGCAATGGACATGGTACGGAAGGTGGCTGCCACAGCCCATCCAGCTCCAATCACGGAAAGCACTAAAAAGCAAAATAAAGTCAGGAGGAAAAGTATATGAATGCAAAAAACGACGGCAATAATATAGAAGACTTTGCAGACGAATTGTCTATGGACCAGCTGCTCGCGGTGAACGGCGGCGGCTTTTTTTCTCGGAATTCATCATCCGGCTCATCCGGCGGCTCCCATGGGGGTGGAGGTTCCCACAGGGGCGACTCGTCATCCGGCTCCAAGAATTCCAACGCGGGAAAAAATTCCACGGCAGCAAAGAACAGCGGTACATATGCAAGCAACACTTACACATACACCCCGTATTACGGCATGCAGCAAAGCTATGATTCCTCCAAGCGCCGTCCTTCGACAAACAGTGGCGGTACAAAAACAAACAATGCTCCCCAAAAAAGCTCAGGTGGACAGAGTTCAGCTGCAAATAAAGCATCTCCGTCAGGTAGTGCAGGGGTAAAATCAGCAGGGGCTGGAACAGCCAGCAGCCCGAGTACACCGGCAACAAAATCTTCTGCAACACAGTCGTCTGGTACAGGCACGTCAGGCAATGTGAGCAAGCCCAGCACTCCCAAAGCTCCGTCCAGTACCCCGTCAGGGATGAGCGGCTGCCCTTCTACATATAAATCATCCAACACAACGGCTGCAGCAAGCTCTGCGAACAAAGGCAGCAGCGTTTCCCGCTCCTACGCATTCCAGCGTTGCAGTGGTGACTCCTATGCACATTCCAGCACAGGCTCATCAGGTTCTTCGCGCAGGCAGGATTCAGGCACTACTGCTGCTGGCACGACTGTAGCACAGGCAAAGAGCGTTCCTGTAGCAGATGCTCAAAAAACAGTCGCAGAAACGGCTACAGACATACAGAAGCCGCAAACGGATGCCGCCATGCCAGAAGCGCAGAAGCTTCCTGTTGCCGATACACAACCGTCTAAAACCAATGATAATGCAGCCGCACCTGTGATAGCGCAAAATACAGAAAACGATTTGCGGGAGCAAATTAAAAATCAAAATGCAATGGGAACGGCGATTGACGATTCCGATATGTTCAAAGTTGGTGAAGATATGTCGGAAAGCAATATGGCTTCCCAGCCAAGCAAACAGCCTGCCGATGCTACCCAAAACGAATTCAATATGGCTGACAGGCTAAACAGCATAGCTGCTGATGTGCAGAAAGACAAGCAATCTCCAGAGATAACATTTGATGTGGACAGACTGTCATCCGCGCAGGAAGAAACCATTAATTCAATTATTAACGGAGCTTCCTCCATATTTGGTATTGATAAAGCAGAGCTTCGCGAGCAATTTCAGAGAGCAAAAGAAGAGAAAAAGAAATTCGATGCAGAGAATAATCTATATGAAAAATCTTTGTCTCAAAAGAATACTCCGCTTGATGTTTCACAACCAGAGGTTCTTTCCATAGAATATGTGTTTAATGAACATACTAATATTATCGATGTGGTGGACACCGGTATGAATGAAGGAAGTGAAAAAAGCAGAAAGGCTGACACTATTTTTACAGGTGTTGGGACTATGTCTGATTTTTTCAAATCTTTGGAAAATAATGAGAATTTCACTTTTGCAAATGGATTTTATATTGAGCGCCCTGTAAATATAGGTGGGTATAAAAATTTTTATGGACAAACAGGGAATTTCATAAGCAGTTATCCATTAATTGGTCTGTATGGAAAAAACAAAGCATTTGAAATTGGCTTTTCATATAATGGCAAACTCCTGTTAGATTATATGAATGATAATCTGGACAAAGAGGGTGCCAAAATAAATGCGGTTCTAAAAATAAACTTTTAATTAGGGGAATGAAAATGATTTTAAAGAAATTATTTGTGTTCGCCACTTGGATGCTTGTTTGCGAACCTTTTATACTCTCTGCCCAGATGGGTGTAGAAAATTTCTCATACAAAGACGAAAGCGCGATAACGCAATCTGTTGATGATGCGGACTTTTATCTTCGCCGTGCAATCCGCTATACAAAACAGGGCGATTTAAAGAATGCTGTTGCAGATATCGAAAGTTCTCTTGCATTAGATCAAAGCAGGGGAATTGCTTATGGAACAGCAGCATGCATTTATTTTATTAGCAAAAATTACATAAAAGTATTGGAATATGCCAAAAGGGAGATAGAGCTTCTCCCCGATAATGCCGAAGGATATTGTTATAAAGGTATGGCATCACTGGCACTTGTTCCTGCCCCACAGGGGACTGTGCAGGAAAAGGCTTCTGTCGCAATACAGTCTTTCACAAGAGCCATGGAATTAGATTCTTATAGTACAAGATGGTATTATTGGCGCGGACGTGCGGAGCTCCTGATGGGGAATTGGGACGAAGCATATCTTGCTCGTGCCCTTGCAGATTTTCGCAAAGATATTGAGTATAATCCTCAGAGCTATAAAGGATATTACAATGCAGCGCTTGTCCTTTCTCATGACAAAAGCTACAAGGAAGCTCTGGAATTGCTTGCCCAGAGCATTGCCCTTAAACCGGATTTTGTTGATGCACTTTACCTGCGTGCATACTGCGGACTTTATGCGGGAACGGCAGAGGAGGTAAAAGAAGACTGCACGGCGTATATATCCCTTGTCAAGTCAGAAAATTTAGAAGGGCAAGAAGCAGTTGACCTTGCGGCGGTGTATGCAATGCGTGCCATTGTATACCGTGCAGAGCATAGATTTGAAGAGAGTATAGCAGATTTTAGCGAGGCAATACGGCTACAGCCAGAGAATGGAAGCCTGTATGGTTCACGGCGCAGCGTGTATGAATCTGCCGCAGACCAGACAAAGAAAGCAAGCTTGAAACGGAAATACCTCAAACTTGCCCGCCGCGATGACCAGATGGCAAAACGGCTCAATGCGGGCAAGACCAAGCAAATGGAATACGTGGTACAAGGGCTAAAAATGGCAGAAAATTTCTTGCCCACTTTGCTGGAAACGGCGGAAAAGGAGGCGAGATAAACATGAAGAATACTATAGCATTTATTTTAACTTTGTTTTTTGTTTGCTCTTGCACAAAAAATATGCCTGCAAAAGAAAATGCAGCGGTTCCCTCTCAAACAAGCGAAGCCGCCGAAAAATTGCAAGATGAAGTTGCCGAGTTGCCGACAGCTCTTAAAAATGAAGAAAATGCCGTGCCGGAGCCAGAACAAAGTCATGACAATGAAGTACAGAAACCAGATATGGTTCTTGTTGATGGAGGAACGTTTTCCTTCGGGTGGAACGAAGAAAACAGAAATGTAACACTGAGTTCTTTTGAAATTGGCAAGACAGAAATCACCCTTGGACAATACGTTGCCATTATGGAAGATGAAATAGATCCTCGCTGGTCAAATTGGCCTGCGAGTGGAGCAAGCTGGTACGATGCCGTTGTGTTTTGCAACAAGGCGAGCAAGGCATACGGCTATACCCCCTGCTACAGCCTAACATCATCAACTTAAGCCCTAAAACGAGGGTTTAAGGTTGCAGGCATA
>CAKZZK010000194.1 GCA_937885235.1 uncultured Treponema sp. | reverse complement strand
CGGGAGTCAGCTCGGGATTGCCCTTGGCGAGCCGCACCAGGCTCAGCATAAAGGTTGGCTTGAACACGCTTTTGAGCACGCCCTGTATCTTGCGCAGGCAGTTTGCCAGCTCCACCTCTTTCTCGCTGTCAAGCTTGCCCCCGTTTTGCAGCACGAAGAGCGCGCGGACGGCATTGCTTGTGGAAAGGTTGATGTCCATGTCAGCCACCACGTAATAGAGGTCCTGTAGGGCTGCCTCCATCAGACCGAGCGGAACAGGATTGAATTTTGGCGAATAGCCGGAAATGGGGCTGAAATGGGAGTCAAAAAGCTTGAGCGGGGTGACGTAGTTGTAGCGGCAGATGTCGTTCAGCCGCTTTAAGTTGTCGATTACCTTGTCTATCTTTGCAAACTGCGCTGATTTCAGCTCTTCTATGACTTTTTCAAGCCTTGCGTGCTCCCGTTCAAAGTAGCGGGTGAGCGATTCCGCCTGTGTGGCGTTCGCCTTGCGCTTGCTGTAGTCGAGGTTGTCGATGACCTGCTGGGAATCCCGTGAGAAGACCGTCAGCAAAAGCTGCTCCATAAAATGGCGGTTGCGGTCCAAATCATCGCTGCAGATGGTCTCCGAAAGCAAATCATTCAGCGGTTTTGTATTGACATACAAGACACGCAGCGCTTCTGCAAAATTGGGCTGCAGCATATCATTTTTATACATGCAGGGGGTGAAGGAACGGACTTCGCCCTCAAGCTTCCGCAAAGCCACACGCTTTTTTACCTCCGGAGAGGTCGGCATGAAAAGTTCCTGTAAGAAATCAATGATACTCTGAAAGACTTGCATGTATTCAGTTTATGCTAAAAAGGCGATTTAGACAAGGTATGGATTGAAAATCGAGCGATAATCTGCCACGGTATTTGCGTTGACAATCTGCTCCCGCAGTCTGGCGCCGCCCCTTATGCCGGAGCTGTAGGCGCAGAACTTTTTCCGCATCTGCAGGCACGCGGCTTTTTCCCCTTTGTCCTCTACGTTCCGCGCCAGTTCCGTAAAGCCTGCTTTAAGCCGTTCCCTGATGTCCGTCGCCTCGTAGCGTCCTTCCGTGAGGTACTGCCTGGTGAGCGCAAAGAGGAAGGGGTTCCCCATGGCGCCCCGCGCGAACATAACGCCGTCAACGCCGGTTTCCTCCAGCATACGCTTTGCGTCTTCGGGGCTCCGCGCGTCTCCGCTGCCAAAGACGGGGATTCTGCCTGCCACCAGTTCCACCAGCTGTGCCTGTAGCTCCCAGTCCGCGTGCCCCTCGTAGCCCTGCGCACGGGTGCGCGCGTGGATTGTCAGCGCGTCAGCTCCTGCGGCAAGCGCTGCCGCTGTCGTCTCCCGCCAGGTGAGGTGCGCCGCGTCCCAGCCGCTTCTGATTTTGATGGTGACGGGCACGGCTTTCCGCTCCGGGTGCTCCGCTGCGTATGAAGCAACCGCCTCCTTTACCGCGCGGACGATGCCGTAGAGCAATTCAGGGTCGCGGGTAAGCATACTCCCCGCTCCCGACTTGATGATTTTCTGTACGGGGCAGCCCCCGTTGATGTCAATGCTGTCGCAGTCTGTTTTCTGCAGGACAAGGCGGGCTGCGTCAGCCATCACTCCGGCGCTGCCGCCGAAAAGCTGCACGGCGTAAGCCTTTTCCTGCGGGGCACGCTCCATGAGGGCGGCGGTTTTCTGGGAACCGCGCACCAGTGCCTCTGCGGATACCATCTCCGTAGTGCAGAACGAAGCCCCGTACTCCGCGCAGAGCGAACGGAACGCCCTGTCGCTGTAGCCCGCGATGGGGGCAAGGAAGAGGTTGCCGTCTAAATGCAGCGTTCCGATGTCTACGGGATGGTAGAGCGCCGTCATTCTTCGGGCAGTCCGAATATCTTGCAGCTGTTTTTCCACAGCTGTGCGCTCAGCTCTTCCAGAGGCATTCCCAGCATCTCGGCGAGGAATTTCGCTGTCGCCGGCAGGAAGGCGGGCATGGTGCGCTTTTTCTCGCGGTACTCTGCGGGAATCATAAAGGGGCTTTCGGTTTCAATCAGCATCCGCTCGACGGGAATGCTCATCACCGTGTCGTGCAGGTTCTGCGCGTTGCGGTAGGTGAGGTTGCCGGCAAAGGAGAAGTAGACGTTGTAGCCTGCGTTGAGGCAGCGCCTGGCATATTTTTCATCTTCGCTGTAGCAGTGGAAGATGGCGCCGCGCGGCGGAAGCCTGTCTTTGAGAATCTCGAAGATGTCCTTGCCCGCATTGCGGTTGTGTATGATGACGGGCAGGTTGAGGGACTTGGCAAGCTCCAGCTGCTTGATGAACAGTTCCACCTGCAAATGCTTGTCGCCGTACATCTTGTAGTAGTCAAGTCCTGTTTCCCCTATAGCCACCACGTTGGGCAGGGTAGCGCTCTCTTCGATGGTCTTTTCCCAGTCGTCGCCGGGAGTCAGCACTTCGGAAGGCCCCACGCCGACAGCATGGAAGACCCCCTTCTGGGACTTCAAAAAGGCATATTCCTTCTTGAAATCATAGAGGCTGTTGTTTATGCTTACGATGCGGGTAACGCCCGCCTGCTTTGCCTTTACGACAATGCGTATCTGCTCCAAAGGGTCTTTTTCAATCAACCCTATGTGGGCATGAGTATCAAAAAATTGCATGGCTTTTCCTTCAAAAATGTATGGCCGAATCAACAATAACAGGGAAGCTTGTGCAGTGTGTCTGAGAGAGTTATCCCCTCTAAGTATTTCCCCATTCCAACCGAAAATAATATAGCACAGAATTGCCCGTAAGTCAACTTGTTTTGAAGGCCCGCGCTCTTTAACAAAATGTCTTAAACGCTAAAACAAAACGTTTTAAGTGCTAAAACGAACTGTTTTAGGCGCTGAGACAAAACGTTTTAAGCGTTAAAACGAACTGTTTTAAGCGCTGAGACAAAGTGTTTTTGCTGTGCATCTGAAATTGACATTGTGCGCGTATTATGGTAAAGTATATGCGCATACGCCGCAGTTTATAAAAGGAGTGTTTCGTTGGCACGCACGCGCAGATATAAGAGGTTTGAAAAAAACTTTGCCTCTGAAGTTTTCAACGGGGTAGGGGCGTTTTTTTCTATTTTCAAGAAATTTTTCGTCGGCTTGTTCAAGCTTTTCGATGGAAAACTCACCGTTATGATTGTTCCCCACGCAAACGGCAAGGTCATAAACCTTCAGACAAATATTTTCGCCATGATTATGGGCTTCGTCATCATCATAGGGCTCTGCTGCTCGTTTGTGTATTTCAATAAAAAAGCCATAGGCAACGAGGTGGAGGTAAGCCGCCTGCGCCGCGAGAACCGCGAGACGCTCGCAAGCCTTGATGAACTGCGTGACGAAAACAACAACCTGCTCCAGACGGCAAAGCGCTTCCAGACCTCGCTCAGCCAGTCCCTCTCGCTCCTCGGCATCAACCAGAGCACGACGGTTTCCAGCACCATCAACAAAAACAGCGACCTTTCCTCGCTTTTCGATACACAGGACATCAGCTCCGGCTCCCTCAAGGAGACCTCGGACATCAAGCAGCTGACGGCATACCTCGAGGGCGCGGTGCAGCCGGTGGAAGAAATCGGCAAGATGCTTGAAAATCAGGGTACCCTCTTTACCGACATTCCGAACATCTGGCCCATCAAGAACGGCATCGGGCATATCTCCATGGCTTTCGGGCAGAACATACACCCCATCACCCAGCAGTGGTACATCCACAAGGGCTTGGATTTCAGCACCTGGCGCTCCGGCGACCCCGTCATCGCGACAGCTAACGGGCAGGTGGTCACGGTCGGCTATGACGAAAGCTTTGGAAATAACGTCATCATCAAGCACAAGCACGGCATCTATACCCGCTATGCCCACCTTTCCACCATCCGCGTGCACAAGGGGGATATGGTGACGCAGCGGCAGGTTATCGGTACCATCGGGCAGACGGGCATTGCCACCGGTCCCCACCTTCACTACGAGGTGCACATCGGTTCCAGCGTCGTTGACCCCGCCAAGTACGTCAACATCAAATAATCACACGGTACGGCTAAAGAGATGGCACTGTTAGGCGGCGAAGATAGCTCCATCAACAACATCATCAGCGTGGGCTCCTCTGTGCGCGGGGACATCAAGGTCAACGGCTTTATGCGCATAGACGGCGACCTTGAAGGAAACCTCGAAAGCAACGGCAACGTCATCATAGGCGAAAAGGCGCGGATACGGGGCAACATCTCTGCAAAGGCTGTTACCGTGAGCGGCATAGTGCAGGGCAACATCATTGCGCAGGAGTCCATACGGCTTTTCTCTTCGAGCGCGGTCATAGGCGATGTGCAGACGCACCACTTTCAGGCTGATGAGGATGTCGTCTTCCACGGGCACTGCATATCCCTCTCCGATGCGAACGCCTACAGCGATGCTGCCCTCAGCTGGCAGAATACCAAGGTTATTGTCTCCAAGGCAATCAAAGCATAGCGCGGCATGGACATAGACTCCGTAAACCAGAACCTGTTTTTTTCCGCCGCGCAGGGTGCCCAGAGAAAGGTGGCGGAATCCCAGCGGAAAGAAAAAAACGCGGCGACGCGCAAGATTTTTGCCTCCGCGCTCCAGAAATCCCACGAAGAGCACGAGCTGATGGCGGCGGGCCTGCCCAAAGAGCTTGCGGGCATGGAGGCAGAGGAAGCTGTCATCTTCCTGAAAGACGCCGCTGACCTTGCCGCTGACAAGCTGAAAAAAAGCCAGCTTCCCGAAAACTACACCGAGTACCGCAGCAAGGTGAGCCAGTTCCTGCGTTATATAGAAAAAAACAACTTCGCCGTCAAAGAGCGCAAGCGCTATATTCCCGGCCCCAAACAGCAGCGCCGTGCCTCCATGCAGAAGCAGATTGTGGTCATCAACCAGAAGCTTGACGACATTGCCCGCTGGCTGCTTGCCGCCCACAAAGACACCCTGCAGATGCTCGCTAAAATAGAAGAAATAAACGGTCTTCTGGTAGACTTGATGGCAACTTAATTGCTAAAATAGCACCATGTCAGACATATTTGAACAGGATATGGAAGAAGCCGAAGACCTCTCTGCCCTTGAAGATGAGGTGGAAGAGCGCCCCGGCAACGACCACATCGTCTACCCGAAACATTTGTGGAAGCTCAAGCTGGAGTACTCCTGCGAGGGGGTCTATGCTACTGTGCCCCATCACCTCAGCCCCAAGCCGGGCGACTACGTTATCATCCCCACCCGCTACGGCAACGACCTTGCGCTGAGTCTGGGGGAGTCTGCAAAGCCCATAGGCATCAGGCAGAGCGAGATAGTGAAGGTGCTGCGCATTGCGGACCAAAAGGACCTGCAGCACGCGCGGGAGCTGCAGGAGCGGGAAAAAGAGGCGTATCAGGTGTTCAAGGAAAAGGTGCTTGCCCACAAACTTGATATGAAGCTCATCTCCGTGCACTTCCTTGTGGGGGAGGCGAAGGTCCTCTTCTTCTTTTCAAGCGATAACCGCGTGGACTTCCGCGAGCTGGTGAAGGACCTTGTCGCCATCTTCAAGATGCGCATAGAGCTGAGGCAGATTGGGGTGAGGGACGAGAGCCGCATTGTGGGCGGGCTTGGCGTCTGCGGCAGGCCTTTCTGCTGCGGTTCGGTGAGCGACAGGCTGCCTTCGGTGAGCATACGCATGGCGAAGGAGCAGAACCTGAGCCTGAATTCCATGAAAATCAGCGGCCAGTGCGGCAGGCTTTTGTGCTGCCTTGGCTACGAATATGACTGGTACGAGGAAGTGCGCAAGAAGCTGCCCACGGAGGGTGTGCGCATCCTCTATGACGGCACGAATTTCCGTGTGTCGGAAGTCAATCCGCTTTCTTCTATGATAAAGATTACCGGAGAGGATGGCAGGGTTCTGGAAGTAAATGCGTCGCGTTTTGTCCGCGAAGGGGGGCGCTGGAAGATTTCTTGAGAAGAGCAAATGATTCAGCTCATCTCAAGGACTATTCTGTCTGCGGTGCCGGTGTATGCTTCTTTGGCGAAGGAATCGTGGCAGGAAATGGAGGGAAAGCCCGCTTCCTCTGCAATCTCGCAAAGCTCCTGCATGGACGGGGCGTAGACTGACTCGTTTTGCAGGACGGGCAGCAGTCTGCCGTTTCCCGTCTCCACGTTGAGCGTTATTGAGTGCCTGCCCCTGCTGTCTGTCCACAGCTCGGAAAAGAGGCGGGAGCGCACGCTTTCCCTCGTGGGCAGCTTGCACAGCGGTTCGGTGTTGAATTTTGCGAAATTTAAAAGCTCCAGCACAAAGACGCCGCTAGGGGAAAGCAGCCTGCGGCAGCCGCGGAAGAAATCCTCCAGGTTTTCCCTTCCCCCCAAGAATATGACGCGGCTGTCTAAGCAGGATATGATGTTGTAGAAGCCCTTGCCGAGGAATTTTGTCATGTCCTGGCTGGACATCTGGAAAAAGCGGATGGCCATAAGCTGGTTGCGCCGCCTGTGGTTTGCCGATTGCAGCATCTCTCCGATGGACTCTATGCCCGTCACGTCATGCCCCTCTTTTGCCAGCATGCTCTCGAACATACCGGTGCCGCACTGGACGCGCAGGAATTTCACCGGTGCGGTAAAGCGCCGCGCAAGACCTGAGAAGTAGCTCTTCTGGCTGTCTGACACAGGAAAGAGCTCATCATAATATTCTATCAAGTTTTGAATCATGGGCATATCTCTATTATAGGAGGGAAGAGGGGAATTTGCAAACGCTATTTTTCCTAAACCACTTTACAAAAGCCTAAAATCTGTCATAATGAGGGGATATAGCAAGGGGGTGCCCTTTATGGCAGATATTTCTGCGATGATTCATCGCAAGTCCCTGCGGGCAAAGCAGAAGGCCGCAATCAGGACAATCAGGCAACAGACTAAGGAGAAAATCCGCGCCATCAAGCTGTCTTACGCGGAAAATCCCGGGCAGCTTGCGCAGAAGATGCGGCAGGGCGAGGACAAGCGAGCAAGCAGAATGCAGCGGTGGAACGCCCGCCTTGCCTATATAGAACGGCAGCCCAAGGAATATTCGCTGGGCGAAGACCTCGTCAGTGCCATCAGCCACGGCATTGGCGCGGGGCTGAGCGTTGCCGCCATCGTATTGCTGGTGCTGCTTTCCGTGTTTCATGCGCCCCCTGCATCGCGCACGCTGCACACGGTGAGCTACGTCATCTTTGGCGCATTTATGTTCATCCTGTATATGATGTCCACGCTCTATCACGCGCTTACGCCCTACGGTGCGAGGCGTGTCTTTTCCGTGCTGACCCATGATGCCATCTTTGCGCTCATCGCGGGAACCTACACGCCCTTCGTGCTGACCGTGCTCGGAGGAACTGCGGGCTGGGCGCTCTTCTTCGTCATCTGGGGCGTGGCTGTCATAGGCATTGCGCTCTATTCGGTCTTCCGCGAAAAGTTCCGCTATGCCTCGGTGCTGGCATACATCGTGGCGGGCTGGCTCGTCATCGTGCTCTTTGCGGCAACGCCGCTTGCTTCGGGGCTTCCCTCGCTGAGCCGCGCCATGCTCTTTTCCGGCGGAGCCGCGTACACGGTGGGCGGCATATTCTATTTGTTCCCTCAATACAAGTGGACCCACTGCATCTTCCATATATTCACTCTGGGAGGCAGCATCCTTCATTTTTTCAGCGTTTATTTTTCATTAGCCCGCTAGGGCAAGGGGGCTTGTGCCCATGGAAGACAAGGTAAGGTTCAACGTCATTGCCGCCGTGTCTACGGTGGCAAAAAAACTGGAAGGCTCCGCGCTGCATATCCGCAGGACAAAGGAGTTTTCTGCGGCTGTTGAACGGCTCTGCACCTACTTTGGCACGAACGAGCAGCAGACCTGGATGCTCTGTTCCTTCATCTCCTGGTACTTTGACCATGGCGGGGATTCCTGCAACTTTAACAATCTCTCTGATTTCTTTGAATGCAACGTAATGTCCGTCATCGTCTACAAGGCGGACATAGAGGTGCTGCTGGAAAAAGGCTACATCTTTAACGCTGAGTCTGTAACGGGCAAGGAAATCGGCTTGCAGAACGAATTCGTCATTGCGGAGGAGCTTCTGGAGGCGGTGCTGCAGAACCGGAAAGTTGTCATCACGCGCGATACGGCTAAGAAAGACATACTCTCCATGATACAGCTGGTAGGCAACGCGGTTGACGGCAGGAGGCACTGGGAGGGAAGCAGCTACGGGCTTTTCAGGGACGTGGAAAAGATAGAGGCAAGCTATGCGGACTTTGACTTTGTAAAGGACGCAAAGCTCCTGCTTGAGGACATTGGCACAAGGATTTTCTTTTATGATGCCTGCTTTGACTTTATCAACGGCGATGAGACGGGGCTGAACATCACGCTGCTGGACATATACAGCGATTCGGAAAAATATGCGGTGGCGCGGGAATTTCTGGAAGAGAAGCACATCCTCTTGCAGGAAGAGCTCGTGGAGTTCACCAAGAAAGAAAACCTCTCCGAAGCGGAGCTGACGATAAGCCAGAAGGCAAAGGAGATGCTCCTCGGCGAGCGTGCGGCGCTCTACGACAAGTCCGTGAAGGGCACAGACATCCTTGAGCCTGAGAGCATCAAGGAGAAGCGGCTCTTTTACAGCGAGGAGAACGCCCGCGAGATAAAGCGCTTGGAAACTGCTCTGGAGGAGGGGCAGCTGAAAAAAATCCGCGAGAGGCTTTCCAGCAAGGGTATGCCCTGCGGCATAGCGGTGCTGCTCTACGGCGCGCCGGGCACAGGCAAGACTGAAACCGTGTACCAGCTTGCGCGGCTGACGGGGCGCAAGCTCTACCACGTGGACATAAGCAACACCAAGTCCTGCTGGTTTGGCGAAAGCGAGAAGATGATTAAGAAGGTTTTCTCCAACTACCGCCAGATGTGCACGGTGAGCGGGCGGGAAAAGGGCGGCAAGGCTCCCATCCTGCTCTTCAACGAAGCAGATGCCGTCTTCTCCAAACGCAAGGACGCCTCATCATCGAACGTGGCACAGACGGAGAACGCCATCCAGAACATCATTCTGGAAGAGGTGGAACGGCTTGACGGCATCCTCATCGCCACCACAAACCTCGTGGACAATCTGGACACCGCCTTTGAGAGGCGCTTCCTGTTCAAGATAAAATTTGAGAATCCCTCTCTGGAGTCCAGAAAGAAAATATGGCAGTCAAAGCTGGACTGGCTGGACGATGCCGCCGCAGAAAGCCTTTCCCGCCGCTACGACTTTTCCGGCGGCCAGATAGACAACGTGGCCCGCAAGGTGACGATGGATGAGGTTATCACCGGAAAACTTCCCAGTCTTGATGAGCTTGATGCCCTCTGCAAGGCGGAACGTTTGGCAAAGAACGACGACAAAAAAATCGGCTTCTTTTGACTTTTCTTTTTCTAGCGCATAAACAAGAAAGGCGCGGAATGAAAAAACGCAAAAAGACCGCATTGCTCGCTCGCAGAGCGAACACCGCGGTCTTTTTGCGTTTTTTCATGGGAGCGCCGTTCCCGTGTATGCTACAAGTTTTTATGCGTAAATCGGACGAACATTGATAACGCCGTCTATCTTTGCAAGCTTTGCAATCGTGTCGCCGTCAACCTTGCCGTCCACGTCTATGAGGTTGTAGGCAAGGTCGTTGCGGTTCTGGTTTATCATGCTCGCGATGTTATAGCTTGCATCTCCCAGCACCGAAGTGAACTTGGACACCACGCCCGCAACGTTCTTGTTGCTGATGCACAGCCTCGTGCCGCCCGTGGGGATGGGGGAGTCCATGCGGCAGCGCGGGAAGTTCACGCTGTGCTCGATGTTGCCCGCTTCAAGGAAATCGCGAAGCTCCTTCACTGCCATGACAGCGCAGTTTTCCTCCGCCTCGGGAGTGGAAGCGCCGAGGTGCGGGAAGCAGACCACCTTGTCGTTGCCGATGAGCTCTTCCGCGGCAAAGTCAGTCACGAGCGCCGCCACCTTGCCCGCCTTGATTGCTGCAAGCACGTCCTCATTGTTCACAAGACCGCCGCGGGCGATGTTGATTATCCTTACGCCGTCCTTCATATTCTTGATGGTTGTGTTGTTGATGAGCCCCTTGGTGTCGGGCGTTTCAGGCACATGCACGGTGATGTAGTCGGACTTGGCAAGCAGCGTGTCCAGCGTTTCGGCGTGCTTTACCTGATGGTTCAGGCTCCAGGCGGCATCAATGGAAAGGTAGGGGTCATAGCCGATGACGTTCATGCCCAGCTCCACCGCGATGTTTGCCACCTGTGCGCCGATTGCTCCCAGACCGATGACGCCGAGCGTCTTGCCTTTTATTTCGTTGCCGATGAAATCCTTCTTGCCCTTTTCCGCAATGCCTGCTATTTCAGCGCCCTTGCCTTTGAGCGTGGAAATCCAGCTGCTCGCCGCAATGACGGGGCGGCTTGCCACGAGGATGGCAAGCACCACAAGCTCTTTGACGGCATTTGCGTTTGCGCCGGGCGTATTAAAGACCACCACGCCTTTCTGCCCCAGCTCCTTGACGGGGATGTTGTTCACACCCGCGCCCGCACGGGCTATCGCCTTTACCGTGGGGTCAAGCTGCATGGAAAGCATATCGTGGGAGCGCACGAGGATGGCGTCAGGCTTTACAATCTCGCTTGCAATCTCGTAGTCGTCGCGCGGGAAGTTGTCCAGTCCCTTCGCGCTTATCCTGTCCAGTGTCTGAATCTTGTACATAGTGTTTTTCCTTCCTTTGCTACTGCAAGTTTTCCTTTGCAAATTTTTCCATAAAGGCAATCAGTGCCTTTACGCCCTCAATCGGCATGGCGTTGTAGATTGAAGCCCTCATGCCTCCCACAAGCCGGTGGCCCGCAAGGTTCACCAGTCCTGCCGCCGCAGCCTCCTTCACGAACTTGTCATTGATTGCCTTTGCCTTGTCCGGATCGTCCTCCTTGGTGAGGAAGGGCACGTTCATGAGCGAGCGGCTCCCCTTTTCCGCAGTGGCGCGGTAAGCGGGGCTGGAATCAAGGTAGTTGTAGAGCAGGTCTGCCTTTGCCACATTGAGCGCGTGGATTGCCTCTACGCCGCCCTTCCGCTCAATCCAGTCAAGCACCTTGCCGAGCACATAGATTGTATAGCAGGGAGGCGTGTTGTACATGCTGCCGTTGTCCGCGTGTGTCTTGTAGATGCTCATCGTGGGAGTGCCTGCGCGGGGGCTGTCGGTGATAAGGTCCTCGCGGATAATCACAAGCGTCACGCCTGCCGGAGCGAGGTTCTTCTGTGCGCCTGCAAAGAGCAGCCCGAACTTGCTCACGTCGAGCTCCTCGGAAAGCACGCAGGATGAGATGTCCGCCACGAGGGGAATGTTTCCGGTGTCGGGAATGTATTCATAGTGCGTTCCCATAATCGTATTGTTGAAGCAGATGTAGGCGTAGTCATAGTCGCCGCTTATCTTTTCCACCTTGGGGATATAGGAGTAGTTCTTGTCCTCGCTGGAAGCTATGATGTCCACCGCCACGCCCAGATGCTTTGCCTCTGCCGCAGCCTTCTTTGCCCATACGCCGGTTTGGATGTATGCCGCCTTGCCCGTCTTGATGGCGAGGTTCTGCGCTACCATGGCAAACTGCGTGCTGCCGCCGCCCTGCAGGAAGAGCACCTTGTAGTTGTCCGGCACCTTCATGAGCTTCCGCACCTGTGCCTCGGCGTGCTCTATGATGGGCTTGTACACTTTGGAACGGTGGCTCATCTCCATGACGGACTGGCCCGACCCCTGATAGTCGAGCATCTCTGCCGCACATTCCTGTAATACTTCCTCCGGCAAGCAGGAAGGTCCTGCTGAAAAATTGTAGACTCTACTCATAAAAGTGTACCTCTTTCGTTTTATTTCTATGGAAATACCTGTGCCCGAATGCGGGCTTTCGGCATTAGCCTTTGTTTTCAGTGCTGCCCACGGCAAGCGTTTCCAGCGCGGTGAGCAGGGAGACATTCTCCACCTTGGTGCTGCGGGGCACGGTGAGTATGCACGGCGTGTAGTTCACGATGCCCCTGATGCCGCATGCCGCAAGGCGCGAAGCAAGCCCCTGCGCTTCGGGAGCCTCCACGGTGAGCAGCGCGTAGCGGATTTCCTCTTCCCTGATTATCTGCTCCATGAGCTCCGTCGTGGGGTGCAGGGGGAAGATAGAATGCAAAATCTGCGTGCGGTTCTCCTTGGGGTCAAAGCCCGCCACGATTTTGAACGGCGTGCCTTCAAGCTCCATGTTGTCAAGGAGCGCCTGCCCCATCTTGCCCAGCCCCACTATGCAGCAGCGTTGCTCTCCGTGCGCAATGCTGAGCACGGAAGAAAGTGCTTCCCGCAGTTCAGACACCTTGTAGCCGTTGCTGGCGCCGCAGCGCACCGCCAGCAGGGAGATGTCCCTCCTGATGACGGGGGCTGACCAGCCTGCCAGCTCCTCTATCTTCTGCGAGGTGATTGTCTTTTCCGTGTATGTTGCCAACAGCCTTTCAAGCAGTACCAGACGGCGCTTTGACGGTTCGGGAATAGCTTTCATTGCAGTCCTGTGAAAAATATCACGCAGTATGCTGCGCTCTTACCCCTTGATTGTACAGGCTTTGCAGGCTTTGGTCAAAGGAGCTAGGGGGCTTTTGTGCCTGAATTTGCACTTTTTGCTGAGGAAATTGTGTTTTGTGTGAAATATTTTACAATATTGCCGCCTGTTTCCGCTCAGGCAGGGCTTGCGTCCGGCAGCGTATATGTGCGGTCGCCGGACAGAATTTTTTCAAAGGCATCGTGGGTGAGGGGGCGGTCAAAGAGATAGCCCTGGGCCATCGTGCAGCCGTTCTTCAAGAGGAAGTCCGCCTGATAGACCGTTTCCACACCTTCCGCTATGACCTCTACGTTCAGCTCCTTCGCCATATTGATGATGGCGCGGCTGATGATTTTGTCCGCCTCTTTGGAGCCGTTCTCTGCAATATTGTCGATGAGGGATTTGTCCAGCTTGACGACATCCGCCTGCAAATCCTTGAAGAGCTTTATTGAAGAGTAACCCGTTCCAAAATCATCTATAGAGATGTGCACACCGTATCCGTGCATATTGTTCACAAAGGCGATGAGACGGTCGTAATACTTGTAGTCTGAAAGCTCCGTCAGTTCTATTTCGAGGTACTTTGCCGGAATTTCGTATGCGTTCAGGACATTCATGATGTCCTGAACGAGCTTTTCGTTTGAAAGATGCACCTTGGAAAAGTTTGTGGACACCCGCACCGGCTCATAGCCCTTGTTGAGCCAGTCCCTGATGTCGCAGCAGACAGCTTCGAGCACGTAGAAGTCGAGGTTTCTGATGGAACCTTCGTTTTCCAGCACGGGAATGAATTCCACGGGCGGTATGATTCTGTCGCGTTTCCAGCGGGAAAGCGCCTCCGCACCGCAGAGTGTCTTTGTCCGCAGGTCAACCTTGGGCTGATAGTAGACGAGGAATTCCTTGCGCGCGAGGGATTCGGGGAACATATTGGAAATGCCCTTTGCGTGGAGGGACTCTTCAAGCATCTCCGGCCTGAAGAATATGACGTCATGGTTTTGCGAGCGCTTTGCAACCAGAAAGGCGACGTTGGGATTGGTCATCACGTCTCCCGGCGTGCTCTGCGGGGTAAGGCGGTACACGCCCATCTTGGTGGTGATGTGCATGGAAACGGTCTTTCCCTCGTGCTCCAAAGAGATGATGATGCCCTGCATAAAGCGCAGGAAAAGGGAGAATGTCTCGTTTTTAATCATCGCCATGAAGTTGTCACCGCCCAGACGCGAAAAATAGCCGTTCTCGCCTATGTAGCTGTTGAGCATCATGCCGAACTTGCAGAGGATAACGTTGCCGTTGTTCTGCCCCACCTGCTGATTGATATATTTGAAGTTCTTGATGTTGATGAATATCGCGGTGTAAGCGCTGCCTTTCCGCTGCATGACTAGCTTGGCAGACTCTTCCATAAATGCCTTGGAATTCAGCGCACCGGTGAGCGCATCCGTTCGTTCCACATGCCGCAGCATGCCCATGAGCCGCGCCCTGCTGCACAGCATGAAAAGCTCCTGGCAGAAGAAGGTCAGCCCCTCTTTGTCCGCATCAGTCCAAATGACTCCCTTGCTGGGATTTAAAATGATGGAAACCTTGCCGCCTTCCGGCGTAGTGAACTGCTTTTCAAAAGTCTCGACCTCAAAGCCATCGGGAGCCACATAGCCTACGTCCGTATTGAATACGCCTTTGGGCTCGTAGACAGAGGGGGGAACAGATACAAGGAATTTAAGCTTGCCTATAAGGAAGCTGGGCGCAATGTCAGGCAGGAATTCGTCTATTTTCCGTATCATTGCATTGAGGGAAAATACGTTTTCATTCAGCTTGTCGAAAAAGCGGATGAACTGTTTTGCATCCTGCCCGCAGTCTGCTAGACTCATGAACTATTGCCCCTTAGAAAATAAATGTTATATTAGTATAACACAGTATAGTTTTGATTGCAATGCCGAAAAGTAAGAGCTTTCTTATTCTTCTCTTATAAAAATTTCATGAACGCAGCCTTTCCCGCAGCTATAATCATAGCATATATCGAACGCTATAGGAGTAGCGCTGCCCGGCCCTGCCCGTGATGCCTTGATTGCACGGCGGGGCATTTTTATGCCTTTAGACTGAAAACTTTCCTCTATAATATATTAGTAATGCACTGGTAAAAAATGTGATAGTACATTATAATTGATGAATACGAAAACAGGGCGTCCGGTTCCCGCGGGGGATTCGGGCTTCTCAACACTATAAGAGGAAGGACGTAGTAGTATGGAAAATCAAGGTTCTGACAAACGCTTGGTGCTGGTTGTTGATGAC
>CAKZZK010000193.1 GCA_937885235.1 uncultured Treponema sp. | reverse complement strand
ACGGGCTCGCAGGAGGATACGGTGATCCTCGGGAGGATCGGCACGCTCTGGGTGGATCCCGCTTTGCTAAAGCCAAATCCCCGCCAGCCGCGCCAGTATTTCGATGAAAAGCAGCTTGCCGAGCTCACCAAATCCGTAGCGCAGGAGGGCGTGCTTTCCCCGATCATCATTGAGGATGCAGGGGACGGTATGTTTTATATCATTGCGGGTGAACGGCGTTCCCGCGCTGCCCGTGCGGCAGGACTTGCAAAGGTTCCCATACAGCTGCGGAAGTATTCGGATTCCCGCAAGCTTGAAGTCGCGCTCATAGAAAATATTCAGCGCACGGATTTAAATCCCGTTGAAGAAGCTCAGGCTTATGCGCAGCTGATGGAGCTTGAGGGCATTTCGCAGGGCGAAGTTGCCGAGCGCGTGGGCAAGGACCGCTCCACGGTGGCAAATTCCATCCGCCTGCTTAAACTGCCAGACTCTATGCTGCATTCCCTTGCGTCTGGAGAGATTACTTCTGGTCATGCGCGTGCGCTGTTGAGCGTGATAAGTTCCGCAGATCAGCAGGTGCTCTATGACCGCATCCGCGAACAGGGCATGACGGTGCGGCAGGCGGAGCAGCAGGCTCAGGGTATGAACGGTGGTTCCCGCGCGGCACGGAAGAAGACGGGGCCCGACCCTGTTCCCACACGCCGAGATCCCGACTATGATGCCATAGAGCAGAAGTTTATAGAGGCGCTTGGCACAAAGGTCCAGCTGCGGGGCGATTTTGAGCATGGCTCTGTCACGATTGACTATTTTACCAAGGATGACTTGGACAGAATCTACAATAGAATAGTAGAGAAGCAATAAGGAGTTTCCGTATGGAAGACGAAAATCAACAGGCTGACCCCTGGAATATTCCCGGAGCGAATCCCTCATTCCGCAAGGAAAAGGAAGAAGAGGGGAACTTTTATTTTTCTGCTGCCGACCTTGGCACTATGTCCATGGTGTTCGGCATACTTTCTTTTTTCTTTTATAAAGGCCCCTTTGCCATTCTGGGACTGGTGCTTGGTATTATCTCCCGGCGCAAGCAGCAAAACAGCAATGCCATGGTGGGCATTGTCTGCTCGATAATCAACCTTGTCCTGATGGCATTTGGCTTTATCGTTGTCTGCTCCCTCGTTGCCGCTGCCATTCCCGCTCTTGGACATATCTTTGAAGAGCTGCGCGAGGCGGTAAACGAATGGTAGACGAAAACGAGCAGAAAAACATTGCCGTTCTAATCGATGCCGACAACACGCCGTACAAAAAGCTCCGCGCCATCCTGCAGGAGATTGCGGTGCACGGGCACATCATCACCAAGCGAGCCTATGGGGATTTTTCCCTCGATACGCTCAAGAACTGGAAGAACGAGCTGAATGACAACGCCATCATACCCGTGCAGCAGTTTGCCTATACGCAGGGCAAGAATTCAAGCGACAGCGCCATGATCATCGATGCCATGGACCTGCTTTACACGGAAAAGTATGATGCTATCGCCCTCGTGACGAGCGATTCTGACTTTACCAAGCTTGCCACAAGGCTGCGCGAAAGCCAGCTCTATGTCTTTGGCGTGGGGCAAAAGAAGACCCCGCAGTCGTTTATCTCTGCCTGTGACGATTTTATCTATATTGAAAACCTTACGAACGAGGAAGACGACGCTGTAGCAGAGGAAGAGGCAAAGATTGCCGAGCAAAAGCTTCGGGAGCGCAAGGCAAAGCCCAAGATGCTTGGCAGGGGCTTATTCCACCGCCGCAACAACGGCGAGATAATGACTGACAAGCAGTTCCGTAAAATCTATAAGCTGCTCAACACCGCTTATAACAAGTACGCTGACGACAACGGCTGGGCGGATATAAGCGCGGCGGGCTCTTTCTTCAAGAGGCAGGACCCCGGCTTTGATACCGTGGACTACGGCTTCCGCAAGCTCACCGACCTCATCGAGTACTTTGATGATGATTTTGAGATGCAGCGTGTCCCTTCCGCCAGCGGCAGGGGGCGCGCCACGTTCTACTACCGTCCGAAGGAAAAATAGCACGGATGACAGACGCTGAGACGGCATGGAATACGGAAGCCTACCATCGTATACTGTGCGAGAGGATTCCCGACTTCCTTGACCCCTATCTTGAAGTGCCCGCTATGCGCCGCTTGGCTGGTGTGGGGCTGCTCTGCGGTACGGACTGGACGCCGCTTTTTCACAACCGTTTCTTTTATTCCCGTCTGGACCATTCGCTGGGTGCTGCGCTGATTGTCTGGCGCTTCACGAAGGACAAGGCGCAGACGCTTGCCGCCCTCTTCCACGACATCGCTACGCCCGCTTTCAGCCATGTGACGGATTTCCGCAACGGGGACGCGCTCACGCAGGAGAGTACGGAGCAGCCCACTGCGCAGATGATTGCCCGCGATGAAAGTCTCTGTGCGCTTTTAAAGCGTGACGGACTTGTTCCCCGAGATGTGGACGATTACCATCGCTATCCCGTCGCTGACAACGATATTCCCGGTTTGAGCGCTGACAGGCTTGAATATATGTATCCGAGCGGGGCGGCACTTTGCGGGGCATGGAACTTGGATGAGGTGCGGGAAAACTTCTTGCAGGTGCGGGTGCTTGAAAACGAGCGCGGGTTGCCGGAGCTTGGCTTTGCGGAATTATCTGCCGCCCGCCTGTACACGGAGCGCTTTTGCGCCATAAGCAGGCTCCTGCAGCAGAACGAGGACAAAGTTGCCATGCAGCTTATGGCAGATGTGCTCAGCCGCGCGCTTTCCTGCGGTTTCGTGCAGGAAGAAGAGCTGTATTCGCTGGGAGAGGCAGAGCTTGTTGCCCGCTTTGACAGTCTTGCCGCCGCCGCTGAGGATGCAGAGTTTTCGCGGCTCTTCCGCACCTTCCGTAAGATGACGCGGGTGGAGCGCAGCGCTTCCCCGCTGCCGAATGCCTACTGCGTGTCGCTCCGTGTCAAGCGCCGCTATGTGGATCCCCTTGTTTTTTGTTCCGCGGGTTCGGCGCGGCGGCTGTCGCAGCTTGATGCTCCTTCCGCTGCCTGCATCGCTGATTTCCTCGCCTACGAGGACAGCCCCTGCGGGTGCGTGGAGTGGAAGGCATATTGAAAGCTTCCAATAATTCATCTAAAAATTTCTGGTGCAACGAAAAACTCTGTGTTATACTAGAAGCATGACTACTACACAAATAATTGACATGTTAAAGAAAAACAATGAGTCGTATATGCAGGCGGAAAAAAATAACGGGGACATTTCCCCCGCAATCCGTGCTGCAACGGCGGAGCATGGGCAGAAGCCTTATGCCGTGGTGGTGGCGTGCTCGGACTCCCGCGTGGTTCCGGAGGACATCTTTATGACGGGCATTGGCGAGCTCTTCGTCATCCGCATTCCGGGCAACGTCATCGGTACAACCCAGCTTGCCGCCGTGGAATATGGCGTAGAGCATCTGGGCTGCTCAGTGGTGGTGGTGCTGGGGCATAAGCAGTGCGGCGCGGTGGGTGCGACAATCGCCGGTGGGGCGGAAGGCTTCGTCAAAACGATTACCGACGGCATTCACAAAGCTATCGGCGAAGAGAAAGATGACTACAAGGCATCCTGCCTGAACGTGAACTATGGAGTCCGCGTCCTCCGCAGCAAAATCCACAAAGAGGGCGATTTCGCTGTTGTGGGCGCTATATACGACGTAAAGGACGGCCATGTAGACTGGCTGTAGCCTGTTCAACAGCCTCCGCAAAACAGAGTTGGTTTCAGAAAGTTTTAGACGTTTGAAACCAACTCATTGTATTATTTTAAGAAACGTGCTACTATATTTGTTATGGTAACAAATGACAAGGGTATCGTTTCGTTTAAACACAAGATAATGGAAGAAGTCTGCCGCCTTGCCTGGGCTGGCAAGCTGAACGAAGAAGAAAAAGAAAAAATCGTCTATGCAATGGCTCCGGGGCCTCAGTCGGATTATTGCTGCGTCTACAAGGAACGCGAAATCATCAAACAGCGCATTCGTCTTGCCTGCGCGCAGTGCCCCTCGGACAAAGCTCCCTCTGACAGCGTGGTGCAGGTCATCAACGCCGCCTGTGATGACTGCCCCATTTCTGCCTACTCTGTGACCGACAGCTGCCGCTTCTGCATGGGACGGCCCTGCCAGAGCTCCTGCCATTTTAATGCCATCTCGCCGGGCGAGGTACGCATGCACATTGAATCCGCAAAGTGCAAGGAATGTGGTATGTGTGCAAAAGCCTGTCCCTATGGCGCCATCGTGCACCTTGAGCGTCCGTGCAAAAAGGCGTGCCCCGTCGGTGCCATCACTTACGACGAGTGGGGCATCTGCCGCATCAATGAAGAAAAGTGCGTGCAGTGCGGTCACTGCATACATAACTGCCCTTTCGGTGCCATCGGTTCCAAAACCTACCTTGTGGGCGTTATTCAGGACATACTTGCGGGCAAAGAGGTCTTTGCCATGTGCGCTCCCGCCACAGAAGGGCAGTTTGGCGACAAAATCAGCATGGCGGCTGTTCGTGCCGCGCTTAAGAAGCTGGGCTTTACCGATATGGTGGAAGTAGGGCTTGGCGGAGATATGACTGCCGCCTCTGAATCTCTTGAATGGACTGAAGCATACAAAGAGGGCAAGAAGATGACGACTTCCTGCTGTTCAGCCTTCATCAATATGCTGCGCCAGCACTTCCCCTCTGTGTTCGAGAACAATATGTCTGCCACGGTGTCGCCCATGTGCGCGATTTCACGCTATCTTAAACTGACGCATCCCGGCTGCACCACGGTGTTCATCGGTCCCTGCATTGCAAAAAAGTCAGAGGCAAATGACCAGAGCATTCCCGACAATGCCGACTATGTGATGACTTATGGCGAGTTGAGCGCGCTTATGCGGAGCAGGGATATTTCTTTTGAAAGCGTGGAAGAGGACTATCAGGAAGCGTCCATCTGGGGCAAGCGTTTTGCCACAAGCGGCGGCGTTGCCAACGCGGTTCTCGAATGTATGCAGGAGCGCGGCGTGAATACCGCTGATGTAAAGCTTCTGCGCTGTGCGGGCGGCGCGGAATGCAAAAAGGCGCTCATGCAGCTGAAAGCTGGAACGCTCGCGGAGGACTTTGTGGAGGGTATGGTCTGCCCCGGCGGTTGTGTCGGCGGTCCTTCCAAGCACAAGACCGAAACGGAAATCTTTCGTGCGCGGGAAGCCTTGCTCAAAAAAGCGGATGGCCGCAAGGTGCTGGAAAACCTCAAGCTGTATCCCATGGACAAATTCTCTATGCGCCGCGACGGGGCGCTGTGACAGACGGGACGCTGTAGCAAAGGATTCAATTTCTGCCTTGCCGTCTTGACAGGGGGAGGAGGCTAAACTATACTGAGGTTGTTTTCAAAAAATGTACATTTTATGGAGGAATTTGGTATGAAAAAGTTGTTTTTGCTCGTCTTTGGAGCATTACTGCTTTCCGCACAGATGGTTTTTGCTGAAAAGACCCCTGTTGAAAATCTGCATGAGTACACCCTTGAAAACGGGCTTTCCCTCTTTGTGGCGGAAAACCATTCGGTTCCGCTTGTCTATGTTGAAATAGCAGTCCGTGCCGGAGCAACGACGCAGACTCCGGAAACGGCAGGGCTTTTCCATCTGTATGAACACATGATGTTCAAAGGCAATGAACTGTACCGCGATGCTGCGGCAGTGCAGCGTGCCGTCAAAGATATGGGCGTTTCAAAGTGGAATGCCTATACAGAAGTGGACTGCGTGCACTACTTCTTTACGCTTCCCTCTGACCAGCTTGAGAATGGCATGGCTTTCTGGAATGCGGCAATTCGCAGCCCCCTTATGGATCCTACGGAACTGGAAAATGAAAAGAAAGTCGTGCTTTCCGAAATTCAGGGTGATTACAAAAACGGGGGCAAATATTTTTCCGAATATATGACCTATAAGCTCTTCCCCGAAGCTCCATACCGGCTTGACACAGGCGGTGCTATGGATGTAGTAAAGCATGCTACCGTGGCGCAGATGCGCGATATGCAGAGCAAGTATTATATTCCCTCAAACGCTGCACTTTTTGTGGGAGGCGATGTAAATCCTGAAGAAGTACATGCCCTTGCAAAGACAATCTATGGCAGCTGGAGCAACAACGGCAACAGCGTTCCTGCTCTGCCGCCTCAGCCCAGCATGAAGCCGTTTGACAGCAAGCAGCAGGCAATCATCACGGTGGACAGTGAAAGTTTTAGCCCGTATGGAAGAAATCTTGCCATCGTGTATCGGGCACCAGACCTTGCCTTTGCGCGTGAAGACACTTATATGGGCGACTATCTGATGGAACTGCTCAATGACAGGCTCGAAGACTTTAAGCAGTCTTTACTGAAACAGACTCGTTACGGCTTTACTGGTCCGCATGACATAAATGTACAGTATGTAACGCGGCGTTCTGGCAGCGTGTTGCTTTTTTTCTTTAATGTCCCCGCAGGTGATGGCCTTGACCATGAAAAAGTTGTGAGCGGCTTGCTTGACGAAATCCAGAAAAATCTGCTTCCCTCTGTTGTAAACAAGAGCTATGCCTTTACGCCGGAAAAGAAAGAAAACATTATAAATAAAATTAAAGCGGCACGCCTTGGCAGGGCGCAATCCGCCGAAGGACTCCTTTCCCTTGTGCGGAGCTGTTGGGCAAGCGGTACCGCCGATTATTACTATGATTATTATGACAAGCTTGCCTCTGTGACGAAGGATGAAGCAAAGGCATGGGTAAAGAAATATATCACAGAAGGAACCCCGCTCGTCTGCTTTATTGAAGGTCCGAAAAGCTATGACTATTATGCGAGCATGATGGTTTCGCACAAAAGACGGCCTATTTCCCGCGATGCCTATTACGATGGCAGCAAGTATGATTTGGTGACGGCGGACACGGCGTTCTGGTGGAAGGACAAAAAATTCGCTCCTGACCGTGAGAAGATTGCGGCTCAGACGGCAGTTCCTGAGCATACTGATATATATGTTCCGCATCAGGAATTCGCCGCTTCAAAGAAGTACCTTGCCTATGAGCCGCCCAAGGTAGATACCCGCCAGCTTGTAAACGGTGTCCCTGTCTATTTGTTGAAGGATGATGCTAATAAACTCAATTTTGTGCATATTGCTGTGCGCGGCGGAACCTCATGCCTGCCATCTTCGGCGTACTCAGGTCTGGAAGAAGCCTTGTTTGAATCCATGACCATTGATTCCCGCATCTACAGCTTTGAGACTCGGGACAAGATGCTTGAGCAGACCCGTTCCTCAATCAGCGCCACTACATATATGGAAGGAAGTGTGCTTTCTCTTGGAACTGTGGACGATTATTTGTACAAAGTGCTTCCCGTGTTTGTCGATGGCTTTATGCATCCTTCCTATAAGAAAAGCATGTATGCCGCAATAAGCCGCTGCAAGAGTGCGGATGTGGATCCCATAAAGAGCGATCCCGTAGCCATGCTGCGCAACAAGATGCTTATTGACATAACGAATGGGCATCCCTATGCAACGCGGTGCAATATGACGGAGTATTCCTCGGGCTATCTGTCTGAGTGGGAGAAAAAGGCTGCCGACCTCTATTCGGACATTGTACGCGCTGAAAATATCTTCGTGGTTGCTTCTGGCAATATAGATGAGGACAAGCTGGTTTCGGAATTAGACAAGACAATCGGAACCATTCAGCGGACTCCTGAAAATAAAGCAAAAAAGAAGAAGGCAAAGAAGGGGCAGAAGCAAGCGGAGCCCGTCAGTACAGAAATTCCTCCGTACAGCATTACGGGCAATGACGAAGTGCTGACTTTTAAGGAAGTGGCAGCCGGTACAGGTTTTGCCGTACATGCCGTTTCAGCCCCCTCCAATGACAGTGATGATTACCTGCCGTCACTGCTTGCGGCAGATATGTATAATGACATCATGTTCAATGTGGTGCGGGAACATTACGGCGTGTGCTATACGCCAAGCGCCTATGTTTCTGGCGGCAAGGCATCTCTCGGCATTGAGGAACTGTATAAGATTTCTGATCTGGAGCATTTTGTGGCCCGCGTCAATGAGGCTCGAGGCTATATGGCTCAGGGAAAGCTGATTGACAGGGTGGGGGAGGACGGAAATTATGTGTTCTCCACGATCGCAGACCGTCTGCAAAGCTACAAAAATGCCCAGATCATTTCAACCTATTCATCTCTGGCTTCAGTGCAGGGAATGGGAGCAAGCATTGTACGCAACCTTCTGGTATATAATGATATGTTCCATACGCGGAAGCTTGCCCTGCAAATCCATGACATGAGCGCAGAGCAGATTTCTTCGGTTTTCCAAAAGTACTGGGTTGATGCTCCCGGTAAGTGGTGGGTCGTGGTAGCTGAAGGAGACAAGTATAAAGTTGAATTTGAATTTGACGAATAAAATCAGTAAGACGTGATTTATATGAAACCTTGCAGGGTAAACGTTGTTTTACTCTGTGAGGTAACGCAATGAAAAAGACTATTCCGCTTATTTTGTCGCTGATGATGGTGCCGCCGCTGTTTGCGCAGTCAATCAAGATGAATGTGCAGGGCGCAGTGCCCGGACAGCCTTCTCCCGTGAGGCTGAGCACGCTGGAGGCAGACGTGCAGGTGATGGGGAATATAGCCACCACTACGCTGGACATGGTTTTTGTAAACGACACAGACCGCGTGCTTGAAGGGGAGTTTGAGTTCCCTCTTGGAGAAAATGAAAGCATTACGGGCTACGCGCTCGACATAAACGGCAAGCTGCGTCAGGGTGTCGTTGTTGAAAAAGACAAGGGGCGGCAGGTCTTTGAGGCCGTGGTGCGTCAGGGCATTGACCCCGGCCTTGTGGAGATGACTGCGGGCAACAACTTTAAGGCGCGCGTCTATCCGCTTCCCGCCAAGGGCAGCCGCCATGTACAGGTGACGTACCAGAGCAAACTGCATACTTCTCCGCGCAGATATACTTTTTCCGCGCTCTCAAAGGACAGGCTGGACAGCTTTTCCTTGCGCATCACCGTCCTCGACCGGAAAAAATCTGCTGCTCCCGAAGCTGAAGGGGCGGCGCTTGCCTCCCTCATCACTTTTGACGAGATGAATTCGGGCTATACCGCCCAGATGAGCAGGAAAAATGTCCTGCTTGACGAAGCTATATCCGTCGCCATTCCCGACAAGGCGGGCGCGGAGACAGAGGGCATTGTCTTTACGGAGGAAGTGGGCAAGGAGACTTTCTTCTATTACCATCAGCCCCTTGCTGCGGCTTCGACGGCAAAAAAGCTGCCGCAGCGCCTTGTCATCTATTATGACATCTCTGACAGCATGAAGAAGCGCAATATGGATGCTGAATTCGCCGTGCTCAAGGCATACCTTGCCAAGGCTGCTCCCGCCTCCGTCACCGTCGTGCCCTTCTGCAATGACCTGCATGAGGCACAGCTTTTCAGCGGCTCTGCGGACAAGATTGCTGCTGACGTACAGGCTTTTGTGCTGGCGCAGGGCTTTGACGGGGCAACAAACCTCACGTATGACTTTGCGGCACTGTTCCCCGCTGACGAAGTGCTTATCTTTACCGATGGCATTGGCAACTGGGACGATTCGCTTGCCAGGGAAAAGACAGCCGTCCGGCGGGATGTCTGGCCTACAGTCAGCACCATCAGCTCCTCTGTGGCTGCAAATCACTCATGGCTGCAGAAGACCGCGCAGCAGAACGGCGGGCAGTATGTGAATCTCTGCGTTAAAAGCAGCACCGAGGCATTGGCAATGCTCACGACAGATCCGCTTCGCCTCATCCATGCCGAATATGACGGGAATGCCGTCAGCGATGTCTATCCGCTTGATGGCAGCATTGTGGACGGCAATTTCAGCCTTGCCGGCAAACTGCGCCGCAAGCAGGCGGTGCTCAAGCTTTCCTTTGGCCATGGCAATATAATAGAGGAAACCAGAGAAGTCACCGTGAGCGCGGTGGACGGCATTCCCGCAGAGCGTGTGGCGCATCAGTGGGCTGCCAAAAAAATAAACGCGCTGGATGTTGACTACGAGGCAAACAAGCAGACGATAACCGAACTTGCCAAGCAGTACGGCATTGTTACGCGGGACACCTCGCTCATTGTGCTTGACAGCGTGCAGGATTACGTGCGCTATGGCATTGTGCCGCCCGATGAGCTCCGTGCCGAGTACGACCGCCTTATAGCGCGGCAGGGAAACACGGCAAAGCCCGTTGCCAGCGAGGATAACGAGGTGCCGCAGGAGGTGTACAAGACCTTTGAGGAATTCCGCAAATGGTGGAACACAAGCCTGAAAGAATTCAAGAAAAAGAAGCCCGCGAAGAGCTCCGGGCGGACCTTCTTACAGATGGCGGAAAGCAGCGTCGCTATGTCTGCCCCGGAGCCTGTCTACGACATGGCGGAAGAAGCATCTTCCATGGTGATGGAAAGCCAGTCTGTCAGCCGCAGCCGGTCTTCAGCCCGTTCTGCCGCAAACAGCGCGCCTATGGCGAGTCCTGCGGCAGCGCCCAGCCCTGAGGCAGTAGGAAAGGAGTCTGGCGGCACGGCAGCGATACAGTTGCAGGCGTGGAACCCCAATGCGGAGTACCTTGCCATCTTGAAGCGCACCCGCACCGATGAAATGTACGCGAAGTATCTGGAGCTTAAGGCGCAGTATGCTTCTTCCCCTGCATTCTATATGGAAGTGTCCGATTACTTTGCAGAAGAAGGACTCGCTGCCGAAAGCCTGCGCATCCTGTCAAACCTTGCAGAGCTTGAACTGGAAAACAGCGACATCCTGCGCGCTTTGGGCAACAAGCTTGTGGAACGTGAATTGTATGCGCTCGCGGTGCCTGTCTTTGAAAATCTGGTAAAGCTGCGCGGTGAGATTCCTCAGTTCTACCGTGATCTGGGCATGGCATATTACTACAGCGGCGAAACGCAGAAGGCTGTGGACACGCTCTATTCCGTCGTCTGCAGGCGTTGGGACAGCCGCTTTGCTGAAGTGCAGCAGATAGCCCTCAACGATATGAACGCCATCATTGCGACTGCGGCAAAGGCTGAGGTGGACACGAGCGCCATTGATAAGAAGCTCCTGCAGAACTTTGACCTGGATGTGCGCGTGGTGCTCACCTGGAACATAGATAACTGCGACGTTGATCTGTGGGTGACGGACAAGGACGGCGAGAAGTGCTATTACGGCAATAAGCTCACCGCGAACGGCGGGCGTATGTCCCGCGACTTTACGCAGGGCTATGGGCCAGAAGAGTTCTGCATCAAGGTGGCGCCGGGCGGCAAGCTTAAGATAGAGGCAAACTATTTTGGCAACCACCAGCAGAAGCTCTTGCAGCCTGTCACCGTGCAGGCTGAAGTTTACACGAATTTTGGGCGCGCCAACCAGAAGAGGCAGGTGCTTACGCTCCAGCTTGATGCCGTAAAGCAGACATTCTTTGTCGGCGATGTGGAATTCTAGTAAACTGCTCTCTACAATTACCGATGATTGTGATAGGGGGATAAAGATGGGCAAAATTTGTAAACCAAGATTCCTTTTTTCTCTTATCACGCTGCTGTTCCTCGCGTTGGAAGGCGCGGGGGCTGCATCGGTATCGTTCCAGGTCATCCAGCATGATGCGAGCCAGAGCAAGCTGCGCGTTGCCTCTTCCGAGCTGGAGACGGATCTGCTCAATGACTTCTTTGACCGGGGGCACGTGGTTACGAATTTCCCCACGGCAGTTTCTTCCGATGAGTCCGAGGACAAGGCAATTTATTACGGTGCCCTTGACGAAGCAAAGGAAGGCAGGTGCAGTTATTTTGCCGTCGTAGTGATTGAATATGACGTGTCTTCGTCTTACAACCCGGAGGCGCTCATCCTCAGGAATATAAAGCACGTCTCGTGGGAGCTCTTTGATGCCCGTTCTGGCAACAGGCTTGGGACGGGAAAAAAGCTTGTAGGCGATGTTTCTTCTTCACGGGACAATAAAAGCGGCGTAGGGCTTCTTGCTAAGAATGTTGCCGCAGATATTGCCGTGCTCTTGCCGAAGGGAGGCTGGTAAAATGAAAAAAATCGCGTGCCTCTTGCTGTCGGTAAGCCTGTTTTCCTTTCTCTTTGCCGCCACCCCCCGCACTTACACGTTTGGAAAAGTTCAGGTTGCCCAGAATAACGAGCTGCCTTCAGGCTATTTTGCCAAGGCTCAGCACTATCTGCCCGGCGACAACATCAGCATCAGCAATCCTGATACGGGAATGGAAATCAACGTGCTCAATCTGGGCACGCTGCCCGAATCAGAGGATACTGTGCTTTTGCTCGCTCCTGAGGCTGCGTCACGGCTTGGCATAGACTATTCTTCCTCGCTCCAAGTGAAAATCAGCCCGCGTCCGGGCAATTTCGATGAGATTGCCAGCGGTACGGCGGTGCTTTCTTATGGCGCCGTCGCATCGAATACGGTTGACGATTCCAGGCTTTCAGGCACGGCGGGCAGGGCTTCGGCAGATGAAGAGCCAGAGGCAGACCTTTCTGCTGTGACAAAGCCATCTCCCCGTGAGGAAGACAGCGGCAAAAGTGCTCTTTCCCTTATTTTCCCGCCGGAAGTGCTTGAACAGCTGGGCACGTCGAGTTCTTCCCGTGCTGCGGACGAGCAGGAAGAGCAGGATTCTCTGGAGGAGCGCTCCGGTCCTGCCGTTGCAAAAGTGTCCAGTGCGGATGAAAGCGACATTCTTGAAAGCAAAGACGTGGTGGATATGGATCCCGCCGGCAGCCTTCCTCCTGCATCGGAGGGAGGAATCATTGTTGTAGACAGCGACAGCTCTTCCGCAAAGACTCCGCGCGTCGTTACCGAAGTGAAGCCCCGCGGCACCGCAAAGAAAGAGGAGCCTGCAAAAGTCTCACCGCTTGTTTCTGACAACGCGGAGGAACTTGTCGCTGCCGAAGAGCTTGCGCCCGTTCCTTCCAGAGAGATGCCTCCTGCTGTCACGACAAAGCCGGAACCTGTACAGCCTCCCGAAGATCTGGCGGTTTTTGATGATACTATCTTTGACGTTAGCTCGCGGCTTCCCGACGGTTCCATTGTGGAATATGAAGAAGAGGAATACACCGAGGAAAGCGATATCACGCTTATTCCCACCATCCCCCTCGTGCCGGAGTACAATCCGGCGTATGCAGTAAAGGAAAAGCCCAAGGCAAAGGCTAAGCCTGAAAGCGCTCCTGCGGCAAAACCCGCCGTCGCTTCCGCTCCCGTGCCGACAGCCCCAAGCCCCGTTGCATCTGCACCGGCTTCTGCCAAAGCTGCGGAAGCCGAAAAGCCGAAGCCCAAGAAAGAGGAAACTGTCGCTCCGCCTGCTGCACCCGCAGTTGCTGCTGTTACACCTGCGTCTCATGCAGGCGGAGTATCGGATGTCGATGCAAAGATTGTTGAAGAGAAAAATCTGCCGAAGGGCTATTACATACAGATTGCGACGACATCGACAAAAGATGGCGCTGAAAAGCTGCTTAAAAAGCACAAAAAATATCCTCTGCTGCTTGTGCCCTTTGCGTCGCGTGAAGGCTACAAGGTGCTTGTCGGTCCGCTTTCGGCAGACGAATATGGCGCGGTTCTTACAAAATTCAAAGCCTTTGGCTACAAGGATGCTTTCGTAAAAAAGCCGTAATCATGATAAAAGAGCTGCTGGATTTATTCATCACGTTTTTTAAAATCGGAGCCGTCACGTTCGGTGGCGGCTATGCCATGCTGCCCATTCTGGAGCGCGACCTTGTGGACAAGAAGCAGTGGGCAACGAGCGAGGATCTCATGGACTACTACGCCATCTCGCAGGTTACGCCGGGCGTCATTGCGGTGAATGTTTCCACGTTCATCGGCTACCGGCGGCGGGGAGTGGCGGGAAGCATCTGCGCGACAGCAGGACTGGTTTCTCCCTCGATAATCATCATCACTATCATTGCGCTTTTTATTTCAAATTTTGAGGACATACTGTGGGTGCAGAAGGCACTGCGGGGCATCAATGTTGCTGTGGCGGCGCTGCTCACCTATGCGGTTTTTAACTTTGCAAAAAAGTCCATAAAGAAATGGTGGGGCGTTATTTTTTATCTGCTTGCCTTTGCCGCAATAAAATTCTTGAAGCTGCCTTCGGTTGTAGTTGTGCTCGCGGCGGCTCTGGGGGGCATAGCGATTGCCTATTTTAGCGGCAGCCTCAAAAAGGAAGAAGAAAAACATGGCTGAGTTCATGATTGCCCAGATTCAGGGGCAGACGGCGCTGGGGCTTTTGTGCCTTGTTGCGGTGTTTTTCTATGTGGGGCTTTTTGCAGTGGGCGGCGGTCTTGTGGCTGCCACTTTCATGCAGCAGATTTTGGTGGAACGTTTCGCCCTGATTTCTCCAGAAAAATTCTACAGCATGCTTGCCATCAGCGAAAGCACGCCGGGCCCCATCGGCATCAACCTTGCTACCTATTGCGGTACGGAGCTGTATGGTCCCATCGGCGGCATTGTCACCACCGCAGGCGAGGTGCAGCCTTCGCTTGTCATCATCATGCTGATAGCGCGTTTTTTCACCGGCTTCCAGAAAAAAACGCTCGTGCAGGCGGCTTTCAGCGGACTGCGCCCCGCCACGAGCGGCATGGTACTTGTGGCGGCGCTCAATGTATTTCTGCTTGCAGTGCTCGACATTCCCACCTTTAGGGAAAGCGGCAGGATTCTGGATATATTCCGCTTGAGGCAGCTTGTCTTTTACGTGCCCGCGGTGCTGGTGCTGTTTAAGTTTAAGAAACTGCACCCCGTGTTCATCGTGTTGGTGGGGGCAGTATTTGGTGTGGTTGCGCTGTAGCGGGAGCTTCGTTTGGTAGTTTTCTCAGTGCGAAGTGAG
>CAKZZK010000192.1 GCA_937885235.1 uncultured Treponema sp. | reverse complement strand
TTTTCGTCTGTTTTCCAATGGGTTTATCCCTTGTAGCGACTTTTGAAACTGGCTCAGCAGATAATTCTGCCATAAAGCCAGTGCGCACCCGCTATGGCGGAAAGAGCTTTTATGCGGCGATAATCGACGCACCTCTTCCCGCTCCTCCGGCATCTGACCGCCCTGACACGCATTGCATCCGCATGGTGGCAGCGGCCTTGCAGGATGTGGAAGCACCGCTGAAGCATGCCATATCCCTGTACGGCGCTGAGCGAATCGGCATCTGCGTGGGGGGCTGTGATAACGGCAGCGAGCTTTCGCTCTGGGGACACCGGCGTTATGTGGAAGAGAGGAGCTTTCCTTCCGCATATAGGCTTGAAATGCAGTCCGCTGACTATGTGGCAGCGTATATTGCAGATTTGTATGGGCTCAAGGGGCCCGCTGCTGCCATTGCGACTGCCTGTTCTTCAAGCGCGACGGCGTTGGTGAGGGCGGCGCAGCTTGTGCGGAGCGGGCTGTGCGATGCAATGGTTGTGGGCGGCATAGATGTTGTATCTGACCTGGAGCTGCTTGGTTTTGATGCCATGGAATGCCTTGCTCCGTCTCCCTGCAATCCGTTCAGCAAGAACCGCGCAGGCATTACGCTTGGCGAGGCTGCGGTATTCTTTGTGCTTTCCAAGGACAGGCTTTTTCCCGAAGAGCCGTCGGTATTGCTTGCAGGGTATGGGGAGACTGCTGATGCTTACCACATTACCTCTCCCGACCCAGAGGCAGCTGGAGCCATTCAGGCGATGAGGTATGCCCTTGATTCCGCCAACCTGAAGGCCGAACAGATAGATTATGTGAACCTGCACGGCACCGGCACAGAGCGCAATGACGCTATGGAGGCTCTTGCCGTATCTGCGGTATGCGGCGGCAATGTTCCCTGCAGCGCTACAAAGTCTGTCACGGGGCACACGCTTGGAGCAGCGGGGGTTCTTGCCACGGCAATCTGTTATGAGACGCTGGTGAGGAATGCGGGGGCAAAGAATCCCTGTCTGCCCGCGCAGGCTTGGGATGGAGACTACGATACCCAACTGCCGCCGCTGCGCATAGTGGACAGGACAAACGCTGCCAGTATAGCAACACGGGTGCATTACAGCATGTGCAATTCCTTTGGATTTGGCGGTGTGAATGTGTCGCTGATATTGTGCAAGGATGACGATGATAAGTGACGCGATAGAAGGAGTACGCATTGTTCCCCAGCATATTCCTGCAGAGGACTTGCTCTCTCTCGTTCCGCACAAGGGCAAGATGTTCCTCCTGAGCCGCGTGACCGCCCACGATATTGTGAAAAACAGCATAGTCTCAGAATATGACGTGAGCAAAAACTGCATCCTGTATGATGAGGACCTTGATGGCATTCCCGTCTGGGCGGGATTTGAAATGATGGCGCAGAGCATCTCCGCGCTGTCCACAATAGAGCGGATTGCTCAGGGCAAGCCTAGGTCCGCAGCTCCCGGCGTCATACTCAGCGTCAGCAATTTTAGGACGAAACTTGAAGCTATCCGCACGGGACAGACTGTCGTGCTTAGCGTTAGCGAAAATTATCGGGTAGACAATGTGTGTCGCTATGACTGCGAGCTATATGAACGGGGCTGTGCAGAGCCTGTGGCGACGACAGCCATCACCGTGATGGGCATTCAAGATATGCATTCATTTTTTAGCGGGCAGGGGAGTTGAAAGACGTGAAAAAGATATTGGTCACCGGTGCCAGCGGCGGCATCGGCAGGGCGGTGGCTGTCGCTGCGGCAAAGGCTGGCTATTATATCATAGCGCATTATCGGCAGGGACTTGCAAGGGCAGAGGAAACGCTGCGCCTGATGCAGGAAGCTGGCGGACAGGGGGAATTAGTCCAGTTTGACGTAAGCGACAGGGCTGCCTGCAAGGAAGTTCTTGACGGCATTACGGAAAGACACGGTGCCCTGTGGGGCATAGTCAGCAATGCCGGAGTCGCAAAGGACAATACCTTCCCCGCCCTGAGCGGAGAGGACTGGGATTCCGTTGTGCACACAAATCTGGACAGCTTCTTTAACGTGATACAGCCGCTTACCATGCCCCTGTGCAGAAAGAAGCAGGGAAGGATTATCGTTATCTCCTCTGTAAGCGGCATCATCGGAAATCGCGGGCAGACGAATTACTCGGCCTCAAAGGCAGGGCTTATTGGCGCGGCAAAGGCTCTGGCGGTGGAGCTTGCGAGCAGGAGCATCACCGTAAACGTCATCGCTCCCGGCATAATAGAAACTGATATGATAAAGGAAGCTCCGCTCGATATGATTTTGCAGTCTGTTCCCATGCGGCGTGTCGGCAAGCCGGAAGAAGTGGCGGCGTTGGCGGTATTCCTTCTGTCAGAGGAAGCGGGGTACATCACGCGGCAGGTTATATCCGTAAACGGGGGAATTGTATGAGCACACAGGGCTTTAGAAGGCATGATGGCAGAAAGCGTGTCGTCGTGACGGGCGGCGGTATGCTGAGCGCGCTGGGCGATGACTGGGATGAGGCATTCCGGAGGCTTAAGTCTGGTAGAAATTGCATCAAGTATATGAAGGACTGGGAGCAATACCGCCTTATGAATACGCGGCTTGGCTGCCCGTATGAAAAGGAGCTCCCCGTTTATCCCCGTAAAAAGGTGCGGGGCATGGGGCGCGTAGGATTGCTTGCCCTCGTCGCAACGGAACGCGCTCTGGACGCGGCAAAATTAAAGAAAGAAGACGGGGAAGTCTTTGACGAGCTCCATAACGGCAGGACGGGTATAGCCTATGGTTCCTGCATGGGCAGTATGGATTCCATTGTGGAGCTGTATTCCATGGTGGCGGACAATGATATTTCCCGCATCAATTCGCAGACTTACATAAAGTGTATGCCGCAGACCTGCCTCTGCAACTTGAGCGTGTTCTATGCCTTACGGGGGCGCATGATTACGACAAATTCCGCCTGCACCTCGGGAAGTCAGGCGATAGGCTATGCCTATGAAGCCATCGCTGCGGGGCGGCAGGATATGATGATTGCCGGCGGAGCGGAAGAACTTGTTGCCCCTGATGCGGCTATATTTGACGTCTTGGGGGCTGCTGCCGCGCAGAACGATGCGCCCGAGCAGGAGCCAAAACCCTTTGATAAGGACAGGGACGGTCTTATCGTGGGGGAAGGTGCGGGAACGCTAGTCCTTGAGGACATGGAGCACGCCGTTGCCAGAAACGCCCCTCTCTTTGCGGAAGTCGTTGGCTTTGGCACGAATGCCGATGGCACCCACATCACGAATCCAAACCCTGACACAATGGCCCGCGCCATGGAGCTTGCCATAGAGGATGCCGGTATCTCCGCTGACGCTATTGCTTATGTCAATGCGCACGGAACTTCCACTTTGGCAGGAGATATTGCGGAATCAGTCGCCACTTACCGGGTCTTCAACAGGCCTGTGCCCATCAGCTCCACCAAGAGCTACATAGGCCACACTTTGGGGGCATGCGGCAGCATTGAGGCGTGGCTTTCAATCCAGATGATGAACAGCTCCTGGTTCCATCCCACGCTGAACCTGCACAGCCCCGATCCGCGCTGTTCCCCGCTTGATTACATCATGGAAACAGGCCGCGAAATGCCTGCTGAGTATGTTATGTCAAACAATTTTGCATTCGGGGGGATAAATACTTCGCTTATATTCAAGAAGATATAAGCTCGTGGTGTACCTCTGTAGTGGTCTCTTGTTGCCTGTCGTTTTCCTGTGCTATAATCAGGGCATGAAGCGATTCAATACGACAGGCACCTGCTTTGCCGACAAGCACTACATGGTGAACATAGATGCCCGCATCCGGCAGATAAAGGAGATGGTGGACCGCGGCGACTATTTCTGCGGCATACGCGGAATGCTCGGTGACTACGAGGCAGACCACCGCACGGGTATGGACTGCGCCAGAATGGCAAAGCAGCTCGCCGACTACTTGGACTACTACGGAGTGAATCAAGGCTACCTCGTGAGCTTCTGCTTCACCAAGGGCAAGCAGAGCGGGGTGCGCGAGGTCTCTGTGGGTGGCCGCACTATCGTGGAGGCGGTGGTGTAAGCGTCCAGCGGCGCATACTCCCCTAGATTTTCCGCCCTGCCCGTGCTATGATGGCGCCATGACAGACCTCAAACGATTTCCAATTGGCTTGCAGGACTTCGCCCAGATAAGACGGAACGGCTATTATTACGTGGACAAGACTGCCCTTGTGTACGAGCTTGTGCAATCAGGCCGCTTTTTCTTCCTCAGCCGGCCACGGAGGTTCGGCAAGTCCCTGCTCATATCCACGCTCAAGTGCTACTTCGAGGGAAGGAAGGAGCTTTTCGAGGGACTTGCGATGGAGGAGCTTGAGAAGGAATGGAAAAAGCATCCTGTCCTGCACGTGAGCTTCGCCATCAATAAATATACAGATATAAACAGCCTTCGGACGGTGCTGGACAACATTCTGTATGGGTGGGAAAATGAGTACGGCATAAGCAACAGGAGCGGGAACGAGTGGGGACCGCGTTTTTCAACAGTCATAGAGACCATCTACGAGAAGACCGGAGAGGAGCCTGTTGTTCTGATTGACGAGTACGACGCGCCGCTCTTGGACAGCATGGACAACCCTGAGCTCCAGAAGCAGCTGAAGATGGAGATGCGCAAGTTCTTCAGTCCGCTCAAGGACCTTGGGGGCATTCTGCGCTTTGTCTTCCTTACGGGAATCACGAAATTCAGCCAGCTGTCCATATTCAGCGAGCTGAACAACCTGAAGGTCATCACGATGAATGACACTTACGCGGCGATATGCGGGATAACGAAGGAAGAGCTGCTGAGCCAGATGGTTCCAGAGATACAGGCTCTGGCTGATAAGCAGGGCTTGTCCTACGAGGGAGCGGTGGAAGCCCTTCGGAGAAAGTATGACGGCTATCACTTTAGTGAGGAATCCCCTGACGTGTATAACCCATTCAGCCTGATAAATTCTCTGACGGACAAGAAGCTGGACAACTACTGGTTTTCCACAGGTACGCCGACGGTGCTGACCCGCCTCATCAGGAAGTATGATATGAATCCAGATGAACTAGACCGGGGCTTCCCCGCGACGACGGATATGTTCGACCCTCCCGCCGAGACAGCAACGGATCCCATCCCCATGCTCTACCAGTCGGGATATATCACGATAAAGGCATTCCGCGCAAAGGGCAGCCGCTATGAGCTCGGATTCCCCAATGAAGAGGTGCGACAAGGCTTTTTACACTGCCTGCTGCCTTATTACGCGGCGGAAACGGTGAGCCAGAACGACACCTTCCTGATGAAGTTCTCCGACGCGCTGGAGGACGGCAATCTGGATCAGGCAATGACGCTTATGAGGGCTTTCCTGAGTTCCATTCCCTACAATGCCGAGCGGCAGGATGAAAATCATTACAAAACACTCTTCTATTTAATCGCCCGCCTGTGCACACCCTACGTCGTGCGCACCGAAGAAGCAAGTGCGGCGGGGCGCAGCGACATGCTGGTGGAAACGGAACAGGCGGTCTACGTCTTTGAGTTCAAACTGAACGGCACGGTGGAGGAGGCACTGGCGCAGATAGATTCCAAGGGCTACCTCATACCCTACGAGGGCAGCATCAGTCCTGACGGAAAAGCCAAAAAGCTTTATAAGATAGGAGCAAACTTTGACGCGAACAAGCGCACCCTCGGTGGCTGGAAGGTCGTGGAGGCGGTGGTGTAAGCAGCGGAGCAAGCCCGTTGTCAGCCTGCTAGTGAAAATTTGGTCGCCAAGGCGGCTAAATTTTCACTAGAGGGGCGATGAACAGGGATTTATATATGCAGCAGCTTGTCCGCAAGATGCACAACGGTATGATAAAGGTCATCACCGGAATCAGGCGGGCGGGAAAAACGTATCTGCTGTTCCAACTTTTTTATGACTACCTCATAAAGCGGGGCATCAAGAACGAGCACATCATCCGGCTCGCACTGGACGACAGGGCAAACAAGAAGCTGCGGAATCCCGACGCCGACTTTCTGCGGAATGCTGACAGCCTGAACTAAACGCACACAGCCTGTTATGTTCTAAAACGAAATGTCTTAGGCTTTAAGACAGAATGTTTTAGGCGCTAAAACAAAACGTTTTAGGCTTTAAGACGAAATGTTTTATGTCTTAAAACGAACTGTTTTATGTAGCTTCTGGATACATACTGCCTGTCAAGCAAGCAGACCTGTAAAACACATTGACAGTTTTCCTCATTCGTGTATATTCTTTCCATACTATGCTACTGGAATTCAAATGCATGAACTTTCGTTCCATAAACAAAGAAGTTTCCCTAAATCTATCTGCAAGTGCGGACAGGCAATTCGAGGAAAACCTTGTCACTTTTGAAAATAAAAAGTATCTGAAATCCGTGGAAATTTATGGCCCGAACGGCTCCGGCAAATCAACGCTGCTGAAAGCCCTCGTGCTTATGGCGGAAATGGTTTGCAACAGTCGGGACAACAAGCCGGGAATTCCGCTTTCCCGGTATCCTCACCGCTTAAACGCTGCTGCGCCCACAAGATTTTCCCTGTGGTTTGAGAGGAAGGGCATAAAATACTTTTATGAGTTTTCCTATACCGATGAAAAAATACTGGAAGAATACCTGTATTACAGCCCTGACGGAAAACTTGTGCAGGTATTTGACCGTACTGATATGGCAATGGAATTTGGCAGTGCTTTTGCGAAGGACTCTGGTAACTGCGACAAAGAGCTCAAGCCGAACAAACTCCTGCTTTCCGTTTCTGCAAGCATTACAAACATAGAGCCTGTCTTACAGGCATACCTGTTTTTTCAAAATGACCTTGTGTTTTCTGGCAAGCGGCAGGTAAACTGGACGGAGTTTTCAGCGAAAAAGCTGCAGGACGATATGAATACCAAGGAAAAATTTGTGGAGTTTCTGAAGGCAATATGCCCCGGCTTGCAGGGCATGGAAGTGAGCGTAGAAAACAAGGATCCTTCCGATGCGTATTTCCCTGATGGTACACCAGAAGAGATAAAACGCTTTATGCTGACCCAGGGCATGCGCGTCGTTCTGGACATACGATTTAATTACGGCGATTTTTCCCTGAAGCTTGCCGAGGAATCCGACGGTGTAAAAGTTCTGTTCGATATTCTGCCCGTACTGCTTGACGTGATTTCCAATAACAAAGTCTATGTATGTGATGAATTTGAAACACACCTGCACCCTGCGATTGTAAAGCGACTCTTGCTGTTCTTTTTTACAAATACAGATTCTTCCTCGCAGATGCTCTTTACCACGCACAATGTAGAGCTGCTTGATCTGGATTTTGTGCGGCGCGACCAGATTTGGTTTACGGAACTGACCGGGGAAGGGCGGGAGACAGAACTCTATTCACTTGCGGAGATGAAAGGTGTGGGGTGTGAGGAAAATATCCACAAAGGCTATCTTGACGGACGATACGGTGCATTGCCGCCGGAGGGAGGTTTCTGATGCCTCGGTTCTCTGAGAATTATTCAGTTCCAGAGCGCAAGGTAGAGACGCGGAACAAGAAGGAGCGGATCAGAATAAAAAATATTGACCTGCAGGACATCCAGAAACGTTTTGATGAATCCATTGCAGATGTCGAGCGCTTGTTCGGCGTTCTTGCGGAACTGAAAGAAAAAAGAGTAGACGGCAGCGAAGACATACTGCGATCGCAGATATTGTTTCTGGACAGCGCGCTTGATTTTTACATACACGAGATAACCAAATTCGGACTGGTGCAGATAGTGGATGCCGTGCCTGGCTGGAACGTAACGGATGATTTCAAGAAATTCAGGGTATCGCTCAATTTCTTAAAGCGTGTGTACCAGAACCGAGAAGACATAAAGGTGATTTTAAAAGAATTGAATGCTTCCATACAGTATTCCTCTTTTATGCGCTTCGATGCCATAAAAGGACAGCTTATGCTCATTGGCGTTACCGATATTGAAGGATTTGAATCATTTAAAAACGTCATTGACGATTTAAGCTGCAGGCGTAATGCAATAGCCCATTCGTCTGACAGGGATGACAGGGGAGAAAAGCAGGACATCTGCGAGGAGCTGGTAAAAACTTATGTGGCAAAACTGAAGGATTTTCAGCAGTCCATACAAAATGCGCTTGCCGTCAAGGGGAAATAATGCTATTATTGCTTAAAAACATAATGGCGGGAGGATGAATGACCAAGGATGAAGCCCGTGAAAGAATCAGGCGGCTTGTGAGCACAATTGCAGAAGAACGCAAAAACAAAAAGGACGGGCGCATAAATGTTTCTTCCCTGACGGATAAAAATGCGGCGGGACGACTCTCTGATGATGAACGAAAGGAGATACTCACTTTGTTTTCCTGCAAAAAGCTGATTGATGTGCTGGAGCAGCTTGGCTACAGCATGGAAGGGGAGCAGGAAACATATATCGTTCCCGATATAGCTGAAAACAACACCCCTGCATCACTATCTGCCTGCCAGACAGTAAATAACGAAGAACTTAGCGGACAGATAAAAAAGATACAGTCCGTGCTGGATAAAAAATACGCCGCATTAAAAGCTGAATGTGACGGCATTAGGCGGCAGCTGCAAGAAGAACAGGATAAAAACAAGACTCTTAACGAAAAGCTTTTGAGTTATGAACAGCAGGAAAGCGTGAATACCATACTGCTCCAGTTTAAAGATGAACTAAGTCAGTTCTTGGTGCGTAGTTCTCCGCCACAGGATGGAATCGGTGAGCTTGAGCAGCTGCGCAGTCAGAATGCGGAATTGCGAAAGATGCTTCAGGACCTTGCGCAGGTGCTGCCACAAAAAGACCTGTATGGCAGAAGCGAATTATAGAGTCTATTTTAAATTTTTATGGAGGAATGACGGCAATGACAAAAGAAGAAGTAAAAGAAAAAATCCTGGAAGTCCTGAGTGGTCAGGACAAAGCGGTAAATCCAGCGGTAATTACGCAAAAATTAGGCTGGAACAAAGAAACTATCAATGAATGTTGCGATTTGTTTGGATGTAAATCGTTCAATGAGCTTCTTTCGAGTTTCCCGGAGTGCGAAGTCAAAAAAGATGCAAATAATACGCCTTCTGTGTGCTTGAAGGATAAACTGCCCCCCCCCCC
>CAKZZK010000191.1 GCA_937885235.1 uncultured Treponema sp. | reverse complement strand
CGCTTTCCCAGCTCTAGGGCGGTGGCGAAATCGTTATTGCCACCGCCATAGCCCCTGCCGTCTTCATCAAACGGATCGTTCCATACGCGGAGACGGATGTAGGTGATGCCAGACTCTGCGAAGGTTTTGAATATGTCCTGCTCGCGTCCATCATAGCCATAGTACCTGACCCCGCTGTTTTCCTCTGCGAGCACGGACGAAGCATCCATACCGCGAATAAAGCTGTCGGAAATGTCCTCAACGGCTTTTACATAAATTTGTGATTTTTCTTTGCTCTGGCACGAAGCCAAAAGCACCATTGCGAAAAGTGTAAAATATAATCTGCGCATAAGTATTAAACAAAAGCAGCTCCGTTCTTGAAACGAAGCTGCCCCTCTCTTTCTGTGAGTCTATTCTCTATTCTATTCAATCAATGCGAGCACATTGACTTCTTTCACACCATCTTTGGCTTTTACGAGGGTGCCCTCTATGGTTCCCAAGTCGTTACCAATCATTGAAAGCGTAACTTTGCCCGTATTGTTCTTGTTGAAGACAAAAATGTTATAGGTAACACCCCTGAACTTGCGCGTCAGCTCAGCCCTTTTCACGTGCGAAGGCAGGCGCGGCTCAATGCGGAGGCCGTCATACTCGGGCCGCAGACCGCAGATGTACTGAGAAAGCGCCACAAAGTTCCAGGCCGCCGTTCCCGTAAGCCAGCTGTTCTTTGCTTCACCAAAGCGCCGCGCCGTCTTGCCCGCTATCATCTGGGCATAGACATACGGCTCCGTGCGGTGCAGGTCGCTGATTTCCTCGATGTATGCGGGGGCAATCTTTGTGTAATGCTCCCAAGCGTCCTCTGGCCTTCCCGTCTTGATTTCGCCGATGATGACCCAGGGATTATTGTGGCAGAAGATGCCACCGTTCTCCTTGTATCCCGGCGGATAGGAAGAAACCTCGCCAAGCTCGATGTGGTAGTCCTTGTACGGCGGATCTACAATGCAGATACCGTATTTTGAATCAAGGTGCTCCTTCACGCTGTCAAGCGCCTTTGCCGGATAGCCTTTGTCCGCACCAATCTGCGCCATGCTGCCGAAGCCCTGCGTCTCGATGAATATCTTGCCGTCTTCGCACTCATGGCTGCCCACCTTGTTGCCAAAGTCATCGTAAGCACGCAGGAACCATTCGCCGTCCCAGCCGGTCTTGCAGATCTGCTCTTCCATCTGCCGTGCGGCTTCTTCTGCGAACTTTGCCTCTTCCTCGTCCCCTGCAAGGCGTGCCATAGCTGCGTAGTCGGGGGTGACGTAGACAAACATCTGAGCAATCATCACGGATTCCGCATTGTTGCCCTCTTTGTTGGTACATGTTTGGAAAGAATCGTTTGGATCCTTGCTGAAGCAGTTGAGATTCAGGCAGTCGTTCCAGTCAGCGCGCCCAATCAGAGGCAGACCGTGCGGTCCCTTGTGCGTGGTGATGTAGCGGTAGCTCCGTTTGAGGTGCTCGTACATGGTAGCCGTGTTGTTTTCATTGTTGTCGAAAGGCACCTGCACATTCAGGAAATCTTTGTCTCCTGTCTCGCGGATATAGCCTCCTACGCCGAGCACAAGCCACAGCGGGTCATCGTTGAAGTTTGAACCGATGTCCGCATTGCCGCGTTTAGTGAGCGGCTGGAACTGGTGGTAGGCGGAACCGTCTTCAAACTGCGTGGCAGCCACATCAAAGAGGCGGTCGCGTATCCTCTTGGCAGGCAGCTGATGCGCCGCACCGAGCATATCCTGGCTTGTGTCGCGGAAACCAAGCCCGCGGCCTATGCCGCTTTCAAAGTAGCTTGCCGAACGGGCAAAGTTGTAGGTGACGACGCACTGGTACTGGTTCCACAGCGCCATGCGGTCAAGCTTTTCGTCCCCTGTCTTGATCGTAAAGTGAGAGAGCGTCTCGTCCCAGAAGTCCTGCAGCTCGTCAAAGGCATCCCAGACTTTCTCCGGCGTGGAGAATTTTTCCTGCATGGCATAAGCTTTTTCCTTGTTGATGATGCCGCTTGCCTTGTTGCTGCGGAGGAGCCCAGCCTCTTCTGCCGCCTTTGCATCTGCTTCGCTCAAGAACTTCTTGTCTTCGTCGTTTTCCACATAGCCGAGCACAAAGATGTATGTCTTGCTTTCTCCCGGCTTGAGCTTGCAGCCAAGCTTGTGGCTTGCAATGGGAGACCAGCCGTCGGCAACCGAATTTTTGCTGCGCTCGCTGAGCACGTTTGTGGGAAGGTCAAGCCCGCTGTATGAAGTGCCAAGGAATGTTTCCCTGTCCGTTTCAAAGCCAATCACCTTGTCACGGATCTGGTTCTTGAAGCCAATCACCACAGCCCATGCGATGAGCATCACCATGACGGCCAAGGCCACGCTCGTGACGGCCAATCGCATCA
>CAKZZK010000190.1 GCA_937885235.1 uncultured Treponema sp. | reverse complement strand
AAGATGCTGTAAAACAAAAATCCCGCACCGATGGCAAAGATGAAGAATACGATGGTGTGCGCCGCCACGGAGAGTATGTTCATTGATGGATCCTTAAAGCCGATGACCACCGTGAGCACGATGATTCCGATAACGTCATCTATGATGGCGGCGCTTGTTATGGTGGTGCCAACGAAGTTTGAAAGCTTGCCCAGTTCCTTGAGCGTCTGCACGGTAATGCTTACCGAAGTTGCCGTCAGGATAGTGCCGATGTATAAGGCTTTGTAGAATTTCTCCGTGCCGAAGGCATCAAAACCGTAGAAACACATGAAAGTCACCGTGCCGCATACGAGGGGCACTGCCACGCCCGCGCAGGCTATGAGCGTTGCCTTTATGCCGCTGCGTTTCAGCTCGTTGATGTTGGTGCCAAGCCCCGCATTGAACATGAGCATGATGACTCCTATTTCCGCCATGCCTGAGAGAAAGTCCGATGACTGCACCCAGCCAAGCAGGCTCGGTCCGATGAGCAGCCCCGCAATGATTTCCCCCACCACCTGCGGAGCATGCAGCCGCCGTGCCGCAAGCCCGAAAATCTTTGCAAATATGATGATGAGCGCCAGCTGGCGCAGTATTTCTATCGTGTTCATGCGCCATATACTAGTGCTTTTGCAGGAGATTAGCAAGCAGGGCGCTGCCTTGAAAACTATCAGCAATGTTTATATAATAGAAGAAGAATGTTCTTGATACTGTATAATATTATCATGCAGCCCATAGAACTGGTGGTGGAGATTGTATTTGAGCTGCTGTTCCGTCTTGTGGGGCAGAGGAGTTCAAACCAAGGGCTTGCCGTCATAGGCGTGAGCGTGTGCATAAGCCTGCTCACCTTACCCCTGTACCGCCGCGCGGATATGGTCCAGCAGCAGGAACGCGACATACAGGCGGCTCTTGCTCCGGGAATCAAGCGCATCCGCAAGGCGTTCAAGGGCGATGAACGCTTTATGATGCTTCAGGCGTATTACCGGGAGCACAGCTATTCCCCGCTTTCTGCCCTGAAAGGTTCCCTGTCCTTGCTGCTGGAAATTCCGTTTTTTATTGCGGCATACCATTTTCTTTCTCACCTTGAAGCATTGCGGGGGGCGAGTTTTGGTCCCATCGCTGATTTGGGAAAACCTGATGGCTTGTTTTCTCTTGGGGGCGTGCGTATAAACCTGCTCCCCATTCTGATGACGCTCATCAACTGCCTGTCTGGGCTCATCTATCTGAAAGGCTTTCCGTTAAAGGCAAAAATCCAAGTCTATGGCTTTGCCCTCATATTCCTTGTGCTGTTGTATAATTCTCCCTCGGGACTGGTTGTCTATTGGACATGCAACAATATATTTTCCCTTGTGAAGAACATATTTTATAAGCTGAAGGAACCGCGCAAGGTTTTCAATATATTCTGTCTGGCTGCAGGAGTGGGAATAAGCGGCTGCCTCTTTGCAAGCGGCATTCTGGATTCCCGCAAGAAGTGCGTGGCGGTTTTCTTTTTCTTTCTGCTGACAGCCCTTCCCCTGCTTGCGTCTCTGGTGAAGAGCAGGGGAGGAAAGAAGTGCTATGCGTCTTATGCCTCTTTTTTTGCTTCAGGCTTATTTCTGACCGTACTGTTGGGAGTACTCATTCCCTCTGCCGTCATTGCCAGCTCTCCTTCGGATTTTGTGGATATAAACCACTACAAGCTGCCCGTGCATTTCCTGCTTTACTCCACATGCTATGCGGCGGGCTTTTTCCTGCTGTGGGGAGGAATTATATACGGCATGGCAAACCTAAGGCTGAGGCAGCTTCTGGAAATTGGCATTTTTATCTTGTCAGCTGTCTTCCTTGTGGATTATATGTGCTTTGGCAAAAATCTGGGCGTGCTCTCTGAATACCTGACTTTTGACGTAAGGCCGTCGTATTCGCTGCGGGAAAAGCTTTTAAACGCCGGCGTGGTGGCAGCAATAGCCCTTGTCCTTTTTTCCCTCCTGCGGATAAAAAAGCTGCGAAGCTATGCCCCTTATCTGTCTGTCCTGCTGCTGATAGGTGTGGCGGGGGTGTCTGTGGGCAATGTCGTAAAGATTTGCGCGGGGGTAAAGACAATAAGCCGTGACCAGAAGGAGCTGGGGCAGCTTGTGTCTGCGGAACAGGAAGAGATTCCCCTTTCCACGAAGGGAAGGAATGTCATTGTCTTTATGCTGGACAAGGCCATAAGCGGTTATCTGCCGTATATTATGGAAGAAAAGCCTGAATTAAAAAAATCTTTTGAGGGCTTTACGTATTATCCGAACTGTCTGTCTTTTGGCGGATATACGGTTTTTGGCGCACCTCCCCTGTTCGGGGGATATGAATATACTCCCGCAGAGATGAACAAGAGGGAGTCTGAATTGCTCATAGACAAGCACCATGAGGCACTCAAGGTGCTGCCGGTTCTTTTTGACGAACATTCCTTCAAGGTGACGGTCTGTGATATGCCGCTGACCAATTACAGTACCTATTTTGATGCTTCTATCTACAAGGATTATCCCGGCATAACGGGCTACAGGCTCCAGAGAAATTCACGGTCTGTCACCATGCTGAAGTCTTTTACTTCGCAGGGGCTGGACAGCAACAAGCGCGACTTTTTTTGCTACAGCGTATTCAAGGTAGTTCCTCTTGTCTTTCAGACTATTGCTTATGATAAGGGGCGTTATTTTACGAGCGAGCGTGCGGACAAGCGCTATGAAAAATTCCTGCGCTGCTATTCGGTGCTCTATTTGCTGCCTGAGCTGACGGTGTGCAGTTCTGAGCCTGAAAACACCTTCCTGATGATTGATAATGATACCACGCATGACCCCTGTGTCCTGCAGCTGCCCGATTATACGCTTGAGACGCATGTTGACAACACGGGGCTGCACACTGCTGCCGACGGCCATATCGGGATGGAGACTGAAACAGAGCAGGGCTATTATCATTGCAACATGGCGTCCCTCATGCAGCTTGCCAAGTGGTTTGACTATATGAGGGAGCAGGGAGTGTATGATAATAGCCGCATCATCATTGTTGCCGACCATGGAAACGCCCTCGGGCAATTTGATTCCATGCTTTTTGCCGGTAATGGTCTCGATGTGCAGGAATATAATCCCCTGCTGCTGGTAAAGGACTTTGGCAGCAACGGGGAATTTTCTGTTTCAGATAAATTTATGACCCACGCCGATACTCCTTCTCTGGCGATGGAGGGGCTTATCCCTCATCCAAAGAATCCCTTCACCGGCAAGGAAATAAACATGGAGCCAAAAGAAAATCCCCAGCTTGTGACAAGTTCAAGCCATCACTCACCGACGACAGAGCTCTACACCTTCGACACAAGCGACGGCCACTGGTATTCCGTCCATGACGACATCTTCAGGGAAGAGAACTGGAAGCAGCTGGATTGAGTTTTTACGGAGAAGAAAATGTTCTCGATAGTATACAGTATTGTTGTATCCCCCATTGAACTTATGGTGGAAATTGTTTTTGAATTCTTGTTTCGTATTTTAGGACATGCAGAATCAAACGTTGGGTTTGCAGTTATAGGGGTAAGTGTATGCATCAGTTTGCTTACGCTTCCGCTATATAATCGTGCAGATGCCGTTCAGCAGCGTGAGCGCGGTATTCGGGAAAAGCTTTCTGGAGGAATAAAACGCATTCGCACAGCTTTCAAAGGCGATGAACGCTTCATGATGCTCCAAACATACTATCGCGAGAACAATTATAGTCCGCTGTATGCACTGGCAGGCTCTGTTACCCTGTTGTTGGAAATTCCATTTTTTATTGCGGCATATCACTTTCTTTCCCATTTAGAGGTGTTAAAAGGGGTATCATTTGGTCCTATAGGCAATTTGGGACAAGCTGATGGCTTGCTGCATATTGGCGGCAGGTTTTTCAATATGCTGCCTGTTTTGATGACGGCAATAAATTGCTTGTCTGCCGCGATATATTTGCAGGGCTTTCCGCTGAAAAATAAGATTCAAACCTATGGTATGGCACTCATATTCCTTGTGTTACTGTATCGCTCCCCCTCTGGCTTGGTTATCTATTGGACATGTAACAATATTTTCTCTTTGCTGAAAAACATGTTCTATCGCTACAGAAATTTTAGAAAGCTGGTGACTATTGCCTGTCCACTTGTAGGGACGGTGCTTTCATTGTTGATTTCTTTGAGCGGAATTCTTAATTCGCGAAAAAAGTACCTGTGTGTAATACTGTTCTGGATGTTGTCGTTTTTACCCCTCATAGTGTCTTTCATTGGAAAAAAGCCTGTCAAATATTCTGCTCCGAAAGTTGTGATAAAGAAAAACGCTATGCTGTTTCTGTTTGGCGCTATCTTCCTGACTATTCTGCTGGGGGTGCTTATTCCTTCCTCTGTTATTGCGTCATCTCCATCTGAATTTGTCGACATAAGCGATTATCGCAATCCGCTGTATTTTCTTATTCATTCCACATGCTATGCAGCAGGTTTTTTCTTGGTGTGGCTTGGAGTTATATATCTTATGATATTACCTC